>CAKQXG010000080.1 GCA_934281515.1 uncultured Clostridia bacterium
CAGTTCAAACTTGCTGCGGCGCAGTATCACTTCGCGCTGATAAGCTACGTAGTAGGCAATGATGTCCAGTAGTCCCATCAGTTGCGGCTTACCGTCGGCAATTGCCACCATGTTGATACCGTAGCTCATTTCAAGTTGACTGTACTTGTACAACAGAGCTATGGTCTTGTCCACATCGGCATCCTTGCGCAACTTGATTACCGCACGCATACCTTCCTTGTCGCTTTCGTCGACAATTTCGGCAATGCCCTGAAACATATCTTTCTTTTCGTCCTTCAACGCGGCAATCTTCATCAACAGATCTGCCTTGTTAAGTCCGTAGGGAATTTCGGTAATTACAATATTCTTTCTGTCGCCGTTTGCCACTTCTATGTGCATACGTGCGCGGATAAGTATCTTACCTTTGCCGGTTTCGTATGCCTGGCGCAGTCCGTCGCCGGGGATTACATAACCGCCCGTAGGGAAATCGGGTCCCTTGATGATCTTCATCATCTGGTTTAGCGAAATATTTTTGTTGTCGATGTAGGCAATTACGCCGTCGATTACTTCGCAAAAGTTGTGAGGCGGTATGTTGGTTGCCAGACCTACGGCAATACCCGTCGCGCCGTTGACAAGCAGATTGGGGAAACGTCCCGGTAGCATGTCGGGTTCCTTGCAGGTATCGTCGAAGTTGCGTGACCAACGCACGGTATCCTTGTCAATGTCGCGCAACAGTTCCAACGCTTCGGGAGTAAGTTTCGCCTCGGTGTAACGCATTGCCGCCGCGCCGTCGCCGTCGATGTTGCCGAAATTGCCCTGTCCGTGGATAAGAGGAACGTTCATGCTGAACGGTTGCGCCATACGTACCATTGCGTCGTAAATACTGCTGTCGCCATGGGGGTGATATCTACCCATGCAGTCACCTACGATACGCGCCGATTTACGCGTCGGCTTGTCGGGCGTGTTGCCCTGTTCGTACATGCTGTACAGTATACGACGTTGCACGGGCTTAAGACCGTCCTCAACGCGCGGCAAAGCACGGTCAAGAATGACGTGCTCGGCATACGGCATCATGGACTCGTGCATGACGATCTCCATAGGCTTGGTAAGGAGATTACTGCCGTCCTCCATTTTTTCTATGTCGCTGTGTTCCAAATCGAATATATCAACCTGTTTCATTTGTCACCCCTACACCAATTCTTCAAATACGGCGTCCTTGTCCTTGTTGAAGTCGGCGTTGTCCGTAATGTACTGTTTGCGAGCCTCGATCTGATCGCCCATAAGAGTTGTAACCATACGTTCGGCTTCGCTGAAGTTTTCGATAGTAACGCGCATCAGGGTGCGGGTTTCGGGATTCATCGTCGTCTCCCACAACTGCTCGGCATTCATTTCGCCAAGTCCCTTGTAGCGTTGAAGGTCATAGCCCTTGCCGAACTCCTGCACGATCTCTTGCAGTTCGTAATCGTCGTAGGCGTAGCGCACCTTGTCTTTTTTACTGATTTTGTACAGCGGCGGCATACCGATGTAGACGTGTCCTTCGGTGATAAGCTCCTTCATGTAACGGAAGAAGAATGTCAGCAGTATTGCGCGTATGTGTGCGCCGTCCTGGTCGGCATCGGACAAGATAATGATTTTGTCGTATTTCAGGTCGTTGATATTGAAATCTTCTTCGCCGATACCCGTGTCAAGTGCGGATATAAGCGAACGAATTTCTTCGTTGGCAAGCACCTGGTCGATACGTTTGCGCTCGGCATTGAGCGGTTTGCCGCGCAAGGGCAATATTGCCTGGAAACGACGATTACGCGCTTGTTTGGCACTGCCGCCTGCGCTGTCGCCCTCGACGATAAACAACTCGTTTTTGGACGCGTCGCGCCCCGTGCAACTGGCAAGTTTACCTACAAGGGTGCTGTTGAATATGCTGTTCTTCTGACGGGTAACTTCCTTTGCTTTACGCGCCGCCTCACGCACCTTTGCCGAAGCGATAGACTTCTTGATGATGGTCTCGGCGGTTTCGGTGTCATCGTTGAGTATTTCCGCAAAACCGACGCCTGCAAGCGCTTCGCATGCCACACGCGCCTCCACATTGCCGAGCTTGGTTTTGGTCTGTCCCTCAAACTGCACGTTTGCCATCTTGACAGACATAACCAACGTAATGCCCTCGCGGAAGTCCTCGCCGATAAGGTTGTCGTCCTTGGGCTTCAAAAATCCCTTTTGACGTGCGTAGTCGTTAAATACTTTGGTCATGGCGGTTTTTACGCCCGTCTCATGCATACCGCCTTCGCCCGTAGGAATATTGTTGACGTAACTGATAAAGTTCTCCGTGTAGTTGCTTGTGTACTGAAAAGCAAATTCCAATTCCAACACGTCGTTTTTGCCTGCCCAATACATCACCTTCTGGTGCAGAGGAGCTTTGTTCTCGTTAAGGTACTTGACAAAGTCCTTCAAACCGCCTTCAAAGCAGTACTCCTGACTGACAATGCTGCCGTCGTCGTCCTCGGCGCGTTCGTCGGTAAGGGTGAAGTGTATGCCCTTGTTGAGGAAGGCAAGTTCCTTGACGCGCTTTTCGATAACGTCAAAGTCCATCTGCACGTTTTTGAACACGCGTGCGTCGGGCAGGAAAGTGACCGTTGTGCCGTGGTCTTCGACGTCGCAGGTGCCGATTTCTTCCAACGGACCCATAGGGATACCGCTTTCTATTTTGCCTGTAGCAGCGTCCTCGGGACTGTGGAAGTGTTGTTCGTAGACGTGACCGCCCTTGTGAACGTTGACCGTCAGCCACTCGGACAGCGCATTGACAACGCTTGCGCCTACGCCGTGCAGACCGCCGCTGTAGGTATAGTTGTCGTGATTAAACTTGCCGCCTGCATGCAGTTGGGTGTAGACGACTTCCACACCGCTTATGCCTAGTTGCGGATGCTTGTCGACGGGCACGCCGCGGCCGTTGTCCGTAACCGTGACGGAATTGTCCTTATGCAAGGTAATGTCGACTTTGGTTGCGTAGCCGTTTGTGGCTTCGTCGACGGCGTTGTCGACAATCTCCCACAACAGGTGATGCAGACCTTTTGTGCCTGTGGTACCGATATACATACCCGGGCGCATACGCACCGCGTCCAAGCCTTCCAATACCTGAATATCTTTTGCGTCGTAAGTGTTACTCAATTTAAAAAGCCTCCTCGGAGAAATCTTTCGTAAAACGATTGCAGCGCGCAAGTTTTCGGCAGTAAACCACGCGTCGAAAACAAGCGAAACGCATTGTTGTACGTCAATTTGTACAAAACATATATATTATACCACACTAATTCCGCCAAATCAAGTACTTAGTAAATATTTATACGCACAAATTTCGGCAAATTGTCTCGCAAATCGGGCGTGAAAAAATTTTGTGTATATTTATGCGTAATTTTGCATAATTAAACTGCGCCGAAATGCAAAAGAAAAACACTCGCCGTTACAGCGAGTGCAAAATCGTTCTTAATGCCGAGATTATATGCCATGTCACGCGTACAACTTGTCTCGACCCAAAGTTAAGGGAGACCATTTTTGACAAAACGGTTCTCCCCACAATACTTATCAAGCTATTCTATCTATGCTTTGCATGAAAGCACACGCCTACGGCGTCGGGACCGCAGTGACTGCCTGCAGTCGGGTTGACATCGCGTATTTCTATGTCAAGGTCGTCGCCGAATTTTTCACGCAGAAGTTTTGCCAACAACTCGGCAATTTCGATAGCGTCGGTATGCCCGATACACACACGGTGTCCCTTGATGTCATCGGCAAGTTCTTCGACATAGCCGACAATACGTTTCAAAGTCTTGACGCGTCCGTTTGCCTTGCTGTGAGTATGCATCATGCCGTCGCTGCCCATGTTGAGTACGGGATGAACGCCGAACAGGTTGCCCATTGTTGCGGCAAGGTTTGTCACACGTCCGCTACGACGGAAAAATTTGAGATCGTCGGCATAGAAGTAAATGGCAAACTTGTCTACTTCGGTTTGCGCCCAGGCAAGCATTTCCTCGACTGTTTTGCCAGCCTTGTACATGTCGCCCACTTCACGCACGATGTTGTAACTGAGCGTGGTTATACCTTTGGTGTCGATTGTGTAAAACTTTGTGTCGGGATACACGTGCGACAAACTGTCCACCGCCAGACGCATAGCATTGAACGTGCCGCTCATTGCTTCGGAAAAATGCACATACAGTATGTCGTCGCCGTTTTTGAAATACGGTTCAAAGTACCTCACATAGTCGTCGGGGCTAATCGCACAGGTTTGAGGCAGAGTGCCGGCACGCAAGCGGTCGTAGAATGCATGCGCGTCGAAAGCGTCGAAGTCCTCGTAGGGGCGCACCGTTTCACCGTCAATGATGTATGGCATACTTATGAGATGATAACCGTACTCTTCGGCAAGTTGCGGAGTCATATCAGTGTCGGTATCGGTAAACAAAACCAGCATAGTTTTCTCCTTTGTACATTATGCGGCAAAGCAAAATACTTTCCAAAATATCGGCAACTGATCGGTAGCGATTTGTCGTCAGTCGCGGTCGCCGCATATTTTTATCTATGTATCGATGCAATTATCCTACGCCAAAGTAAACTTCAAGTAAACTGAAGTCGAACACAGCCGCGTTGCAGGTTATTGCTTGTTGAGATATTCTTCCAATGCGCAGGCAAGTTGATCGGGGCAGGACGTCGACTTGAAACCACACTTGATACCTTTCAATCTGTCAATGGCTTCGTGTATTTCCATACCCTCCACAAGCCGTCCGATACCTTGCAAATTGCCGTTGCAACCGCCGACAAAACCGACGTTGTGCAATTTGCCGTCCACCACTTCAAAATTTATCTCTCGGGAACACGTCCCCTTTGTTGCGTACTTCATAGCAGTTCTCCTTGTTGTATTGATTTTGTTTTCGGCGCAAAACGCAGTAGCCGCGATGCGTTTTTACCGCCGTATGTAACGCGACAAACATGCGTTCAATCAACAACACGAACACACGATTTGTCGCAAAAATATTTATACGTATGCAAAACTTGATTACACTTTGCTTGTCATTCAGTTACTTGTCAAGCAACGGCAGCACCTTTTTACGCACGGCAAACGTCAACGGTACGCCCAATCCGTAGCATACAACGGACTGCGAAACGACCAGTCCGCCTGCCTGCAACAGATAAGACACAATGCCGCTTTCACCGCCGCCGAGTAGCCATATCAAAGGCAAAGCAATGGCATTCAGCAATATTGGCGGCAAGGGCGCAAGCCATATGTTGCGGAATACGAACGCCGTCAGCAATGCCGCAACAAGAGTGACAAGACTGCCAAGCACGATGTCGAATATGCCGAAAGCCGATACGATGTTGCTTATTGCGCAACCCACCACCAAGCCGGGCACACAGTAGGGCATAACCGCAGGCAACACCGTCAACGCTTCGCCTGGGCGAAACTGAATGTAGGGGTTTGTTGCAATGGTAGTAAGGGGCATGGTCGTTGCCACGTACAATGCCGCCACACATGCGTTTACGGCAATGTACTTTGCAGAGTGTTTCATTGTTTAGTCCTCGTACACCATTATGTTGTCGCCCTTGTCCCACAGGTTTTCCAACGCATACAAACCGCGCAAATCCTTGTGGAATATATGCACGATAACATCTCCGTAGTCGGCGGCAATCCATTTACCTTCACTGACGCCTTCCTTGCGCACCACCGATTTGCCAAGCAACTTTTCTACTTGCTCGTCCATGTGGTCGAATATTGCCTTTACCTGCGCCGCACTACGACCCGAACAAATAATAAAGTAGTCGCACAGGTCGCTCATTCCTTGCATGTTGACGACCTTGATGTCCGTTGCCATCTTGTCGGACAACGCCTTGCATACGGTAACGGCGGTTTCGTTGAGTTCAAAACTTCTGTTTGTTTGATTTGTCATAAGTTTACTCCAATATATCTAATGTATTTTGCGCCGACATTGCCAAATCGGTTGTCGGCATTGTTGAAAATTTTGTTGTTGCAAGCAATATTCGCCATGTTACATAAATCTCTGCGGCACACAAATTGTCGCACAACAAGTCCGAGGTTTACTTGGCAATGCCGTAGTAGCGCAAGGCTTGCAAAGTAAGGTAGTACACGTTGTCGCCGTGATTTGCCAGGCAATATCGATTGGCTTCTTCCAGACACGCAACAAACATATCGTCAAGAGTACCTTGCAGCAGGTGTGCAACGGGGTACGGACGAGTTTCTTCCGTCTTGTCGGCAACATAGACAATCTTGTCAAGCGTCGTCATCTGCGGACGGGCAGTGCAATGGTACCGTATTGCTTGCAGAATGTCGGGATCGGTAATGCCGAAGTCCTGTTTCGCAACAAGTTCTCCTAGGAATGCATGCACCACACTTTCGGGCATGTCGTCGGGGCGCACAAAGCCGTAGTCGGCATAGCGGTCGGCGGTGATGTACTTGGCACAATCGTGCAACAGACAGGTTACAAATACCTTGTCGCGCATATCGTCGGCTGCAAGTTGTAAACCGCGCTTGACCACGTAAAAGGTGTGAGAAAATCGTTTAGGCGTAAGGTAATCGCGCAACTCTTGCGCCATCGGACGGTACTCGGCATACAAACCGTTAGCCAGCACATAACCGTTTACGGCAACAGGCACGTCGGTAACGGCCATACCGAATTGATAACGCTGTCTTATCTCCGACGAGCTGACGTTGTCGGGTACCACGTTTATCAATGTAGGGGCACTGCCGTACCGCTTGGCAAAGGACTGTATTTCCTCGTCGGTAACAGCCTGCTCCCTTGCCGCCACCGCCAGAGTGACATACCTGACAATTTCGTCGGGACAGTGCCATGTGTCGAACTGTCTGAAACTGTCGCCGCCGACGATAAAGTAGCGTTCAGCATCGGGATACACATTGGCAAAATACTTGACGGTGTCCGACGTGTATGTTTTACCTTCGCGCAGCAGCTCCACATCGCTGACTGTCACTTCCGCGTCGACGGGTAAATCGGCAAATGCAAGTTGCGCCATTTCAAACCGCGCCTGTTTGTCGACGGCGCAAAACTTATGCGGAGGCATGCCTCCGGGCACTACAATCAGTTTGTCCAACCCTAGTTGCCGCACTGCCTGAACGGCAATCTGAATATGGGTGTTATGCGGCGGATTGAACGTGCCGCCGAAGATTCCGACTTTCATAAATATATTTTACTATATTATCGGCAAAAAAGCAATAATTATCGTCCAATCTGTCAACAATCGTGGCATGAGAAAAACGATAGACTGCGTGCTGACCGCCCTTATGTCGGCATTTCTGACATTCGCCTGGTGTCGATACCTGCTAAAAAACAATATTATTGCCACCCTTGCCGCCTGTGTTGTCGGGCTGTGCATAGGTTACATAGCCTTGTTTGTCGGAGACAAAACGCAACGCAAAAACAACGCTACCAAACAAAAGAAGTCAACGCTTGCGGCACTGTCGCAAATGTTGACTTTCGGCACGGACAATGCCGCGATATTTCAGGATTTGTTGACCTACTACGGCTACAAATGTTCCACTTCCGACAATGGTGAAGAGTTTATTGCCGAGCATGACGGTAAGCGATTTTTAGTAACGTTGTGCTTTTTTGACGACAAACTGAACGCCGCAACGCTTCGACGAACCGTTGTCAACGCACGTCGGGCAGACTGCAAAAGTCTGCTTGTTTTTTGTCACAATACCGACGGCGGCGCGACGAGCTCGGCTCAAAAAGCAAGTGCCTGCGGCGTGGAAGTAAAAGTTTTTGATATTGCCGACATTTGCGAATTGATGACGCAAGCAGACAAAATGCCGGCACTTCCCACAATCGACGGAAACAAACGCGTCGGCATAGTCGGCACATATGCTTTTTGTCGCAAACGCGCAAGTCAGTACCTGCTTGCTACGGCTTTTCTTGTTGCCGTCAGTTTTGTATCGTACATCAAATTGTACAATCTGCTGTGGGCAAGCGCATTGTTTGCGTTGGGCATGTACAGTCTGTTTAACAAACGCTACAACACCCACAAAACCGCGTCGCGCTTGTAGACTACACCATGTCTTTTTCAATCGGACAAGACACAATCACACAAATACAGGCATTTCCCTAAAAATCGGCAGTAGTACTTCAACTCACTCTATCAGCTTGCCTACCCTTGACAACTCCGTGTCTTGCGGCAGTTCCAGCAAGGCTTGTTCCAGTTGCGCCGCCGACAGTCTGGCAACAACCTGCAAATCTCTGTCCACCACGTCGAGACAGTACAGGTAGTTACCGCGCACTCGCTTTGCCACGTCATGCAAAGTGCAGTTGTCGGCAAACACCAATGTTTTCAATTCCATACCCCGTTTTCTCCACAGATCGTCTGCTCGACGTATGCGCACGTAACATTCGCCTGCGTTGTCGCCGACAACGCCGCTAAGTAATCCTAGCGCAAACACACCTATACCAAACAGATTGTACCCTACAAACAACGAAACGACAAACACCGCAAATAACGTACTTGAAACAATCCAGGTAGACATTTTGACGTACTTAAGCGCCTTGGTCGTAAATTTATCAAGTAGTCCCGTGACGATACGTCCGCCGTCCAACGGGTAGCACGGCAACAAATTGACAAGTCCCATGCCGGCATTTGCCGACAAAAAACAGTCGGTCCACACGTAGGTAGCAGGCGCAATCCACCACAAAGCGAAGGTCAGCACACATAACAATCCGTTGGCGCACGGACCTGCCAGTGCAATCAACATACGGTCGTGCGGCTCCACGTCGACAAAGTCACCGTATAGCACCGCGCCGAACACAGACACACGTATTTCGTAGCACCTGTAAAACAGTCTGTTCGCCACAAAATAATGGGAAAGCTCGTGCAACAAAACCGCCACAAAATACATAGTGGCGAATCGTGCCTGTTTCAACACGATCGCCACTGCCGCAAATATCCAAAAACTAGTTGTAAAACGTATTTTCAGATCTTCCATGTAATTTGTTCTTCGGTTGCGACAACATCCTTGACAGTCTCGCCGTTGTTAAGCACGGTTGCCGTAAATGTCTCGCTGTATTTGCCAAGCAATTGATTAGCCGCGATTTGGTCGCCTTCGACAACATACAAATTTGTCAATCCTGCGTAGCATACCGACACTTTGTCGTTAAGTTGCACTGTCACCGACGTTTCGTCGACCTTGGTCACCTTGCCTGCCGCAAATGCCAACGCCGCTCTGCCGCCGCCGAAAGTTGCCACGCCGTCCTTGATCTCTACAAGTTGCACAT
>CAKQXG010000081.1 GCA_934281515.1 uncultured Clostridia bacterium
GCGTACTGACCGTCGAGGACGGTAGCGTCGACACCGACAATCTCGAAGAAGAAGGGTTGTCTCCCGGCAAAATTCTCGTGTATCGTCAGGGAGCGGACAAGCCGCAGATGATGGACAGCGGCAGTGTGCCGAGCGAGTTCGGCGACGAAGAAGATCGTCTGTTGCAGGAGTTTGTCACTGTGTCGGGAGTGTCGGAGTTTGCTCGCAACAGCAGTACGCCCGCAGGCATGACGAGCGGCGTGGCTTTACAACTCATTGCCGAGCAGGACAACATTCGTCTGGCAAGCAGTATCGACAGTGTAAAGGCGGCAATAAAAACGGTGGCAAAGTACGTGTTGCGCCTGTACAAACAGTATGTGTCGTACAATCGGCTGATGCGGTACACCGACGGGCAAAACAGTGCAGAAGTGTTTTATTTTTCGGGGTGCGACATAGGAAGCGACGACATAGTGTTCGAGACGGAAAACGAATTGACCGACACCCTTGCCACTCGTCGTACGATGTTGTTTGATCTGCTTAACGCAGGTATCCTGTCCGATAAAAACGGACAACTGACCGTTGCGACAAAGGCAAAAATACTGTCGCTGATGGGCTTCGGTAGTTGGGAGAACGCGCAAGATACGGCGCAACTGCACATTGCCCGTGCCGAAAAGGAAAACGTGGACATTGACAACGCCGAAGTGTTGGAAGTGGACGACCATGCCATACACATCGAGGAACACACTCGGTTTATCATTGCCAACGAACTGTCCACGTTTGGCGAAGGCTATCGGGAGAAGTTGCTTGCGCACATCGCCGAACACAAAGCAAGACAAAACGAGCAGGCGTAAAACAATACAAGGAGATATCTATGCAAAAAGGTACATACGGCAAATTTGCTTCTGCAGAAGAGTTGCTGCGAAGTTACAACGCTTTGCAACAGGCGTTTACGCAAAAATGTCAACAGCTGGCGGCACTTACCAAGGTCGTAGCGGAACGATCTGCCGAACAAGATCCAGACAATGTCGATACGACAGTGCGGGTTGAAGAAAACGATCAACAATCTTTTCAAAATAACAAAACCGACAAAGAGTCACCGCAAGGTACAAACAATTTGTCCGATGACGGTACAAACGTAGATAGGTCACCCGAGTTTGTTGCAGGTAGCGACGTTGCGCTTAACGGCGCAAATTGTCCTGCGCGTGACGAACATTCCGCAAATCGCCCGGTCGCGCAGACGGGCGGTGCGGATACGGGTACAAACCAAACGTCACCGTCGGCTTACACGTATGCAAACACGGAAACTTTGCGGCAAGCAACGCAGGCGGCACTAAACGACTGTCCAACCGATGCGTCGGTCCCCCGAAACGACGAACTGCAACAACAAACGGTGCGAAGCGACGCCGATAAATGCGGCGCAAATGTGCCTGTTGCGGCAACGTCGGTCGTGCGCAACGGAAAAGTCGACAACATGCTCGGCAAGGTCGATGTCGTGCAGGACGGTAAGCGAAAAATCGATACGTATGAAGAAATCAGTGACAAGTGCGAACAAGCAGAATCTACGGTAAGAGTCACCGACAATGTTGGCGGTATCGATTCGGCGCATAGCAACGATAATCAAAGCGACCTGTTGCGCGCGCAAAAGATACTTTCGGAGAATCCGCGACTTGTGGCGCAAATATTGTCGGGCGCAACGTATCAACTGCCTCCTGCCGTGATGGGTAGCGGCGGAAACCTGTCTTTGGCAATGCCGTCGCGGCCAAAGACTCTGCGCGAAGCAAGCGAATTGGCGAAGAAATATTTTAACTAGGAGAATACGCAATGATCAATGTATCCAATGCAGACAAAGCACTAAAAACTTACTATCTGGACGTTGTTTCCAACAGTCTCAATACCAAGGTAAATCCGTTGCTTGCCAGGTTCGAGCAGACTTCCGCAGACGTGTGGGGCAAGGAAGTACGCAAGGTTGTTTCCGACGGAATCAACGGCGGTTTCGGCGCAGGTACCGAAACGGGAGATTTGCCTGTGGCAAGCAAACATACCTATCAACAAATGGTGTTGACTCTCAAAAATCTGTACGGCACAATCGAAATCAGCGACAAAGCAGTACGTGCCGCCAACGGAAATACAGGCGCGTTTTTGAATTTGCTCGAAGGCGAAATGGAAAACCTTATCCGCAGTGCAAAGCTTAACTTCGGGCGTATGTTGTTCGGCGACGGTCGCGGTATTCTTGGTACGGTTGCAAGCGTCAGCGGTAATGCCCTTGTACTTGACAGTGTAAAAGGTATTTTTGAAGGTATGGTTGTCGACGTAATCGGCAGTGACAGCGAAAGTGCGATTGTCTCCGCACGTCGTGTAAACTCCGTTGACCGCACAAACAAAAAGATTGTTCTTGAAGGCGCGGCAATTACAAGCGGTACCGTGTCGGAAGGCGACTATGTTACGGTGCAGGGCAGCTACGAAAACGAGCTTACGGGTCTCGGTGCAATCTTCGGTACCGACTCGACGATCTACGGCATCGACCGCGATACTCACAAGTGGCTGAAACCCTATACCAAGACGTCGAGCACAATCGGCGACTCCGTAATCCAGGGCGTAATCGACGCCATTGAAGAGGACAGCGGCACCTACGCCGACATGTTGGTTTGCTCGGCAGGCGTCAAACGTGCGTATCTCGAATACCTTGTGACAAACCGTCTCAACGTGGAGTACATGACCCTTGACGACGGAACGCAAGCCGTAAGTTATCAGGGTATACCGATGGTTGCAGACAGATTTTGCCCTGCCAAAACAATGTACGTGTTGCATACGCCCGACTTCCGAATTTATCAGTTGTGCGATTGGCGTTGGCTGGAGGGCGACGACGGCAAAGTGCTTAAACAAATTGCAGGTAAACCCGTGTATAATGCAACCCTTGTCAAGTACGCCGATATTTTGTGTCAACGTCCCTGCGCACAAGGCAGCATAACCAACATTACCGAAGCGTAAGCGATACAGGGCGCAGTCGGACAGAAGCAAACTTTTGCCGATGTACGCCCGATACAACTATGAAAAACAACTATTTGATTGCCGTAACCGACGATTTGTTTGACATCGCCGACCGACTTAAAACCGTAAACCCTGCTTATAGCGTTTTTTACAATGTTGTTCGCCGACGATACGAAGTTCATTCCGGTGTGCGGAAAGGCGAAACAAGCACCCTTGCTTTTGTCGTGCCGTACGACGAGCTTGACGCGCGTACGGTGGAGTATGCGCAAAAAACTTCCGTCGCCAATGCGGCGCGTTTAATCGAAGAAATGCAGCGTAACAACGATACGGTAGAGTTGACCGCCGAAAAAATCGCCGTTGAACAAACGATGGCTCGGCTTGACAAGGCTTGTTCGGCAATGTCGTAGCAAGTCGGTTGCGACGTCCGTGGCGCGACGGAGTTTGTCTCCGTCGTTGCCGCAACGGACAAAGAGGAGTAAAAGATGAAATTATTTCAAGCAGTAAAAACATGCGGAGAGATCGCTGCGTTAGGGTTGTCGGAAGAATACTTTGCCGACAGTGTGACCGACGTGCCGACCGACCCGTCGGTGGCAACGCTTGTGCTTGCCGCACGGTTTACGATTGACGAGATGTTTGCGGAAAGCGGTGGATATGCAGAGCCGCAAACTTTGTCGCAAATCGGGTGGCGTGACGAGTTACCTGTACCGGACAACGGAGTCAACGATCGCGCGATAGTGTACGGTATGATGTCGGAGTACTTTGTGTTGTGCGGCGACGTGGATTCGGCATCGTTGTGGCGTGCGCGCTTTGAAGATTGTCTCGAACAAACTTCAAAACACCGTTGCGGAAACTTGCCTGTGGGGAGGTGGCTGTAAGTGACGGTTGTAAAATCGCATATACGTATGCAAAAATTCTCGACAAAACACTTGAAATCCGTCACCGATTTTAAGACAAGTGACGGTACAAACAGTCTGCTTGCCTGCAAAATGTCGAATTGCGGAATCGGCACTGACGGACTGCATACCACAGGCAAGTTTGTCAAGGTAAACGACAAACAAGTGATTTCGGCGTGCGTTTGCGACGGAGTGTTGTACACAACGTCGGGTTACGACGTATGCGCGATTGACAGTGAAGGCAATTGCAAGGAATTGTTGACTTTCAAAAATTACCAAGGTAAGGACTGTTGTCTATACGGCGACTCTTTGCATAAAAAAGTGGTGTTCAGCGGTATCGGCGGAGTGTATTTTACCGACGGCACAACAGGCAATGCCGATAGCGAATTATACGACAGAAAAATGTCGGCAATTGCCTTTGCAGAAAACAGAATTGTGGGCGCCGCGGACAATACCGTTTATGTGTCCGACGCGATGTCGTCAACCTTTGTTGCCAACGACAAACCGACCACTGCGGCAACATTTTCCGTCGGCGACACTGTGACGGCTTTGTGCGGCGTAAATAACGATGTGTATGTTTTTGCCGAACGGAACATGTACAAGATTACCGTCGGTTATGCGCCTACGGATTTTATGTTTGTCAGGGAGGCTGCAAATATCGGCACCGTGCGTTTTGCCGTGTTTTACCGCAACAAAATGTACTGTTTCTGTGACGAAGGCTTGCGCACTACGGACAACGGAGTAAAGACGATAGCCATACCGGGAAAAGCGTTGCCGCAAAGCAATTGTCAACCGATTGTGTGGCGGGACAGGATTGTGTTCGCCGACGGTACCGATATTGTGATGTTTGATCCTCAATCGGGACACGTGGATATTGTTGCGTTGTCTGCCCGGGATTTGGCAGTGGTAGGCGACGAACTGTATGCCGTAAGCGATTACCGTTTATACAAGTACGACGAAACGAAGTCGGCTTGCGGTACGTTCGTATCGACACCGTACGACTTCGGTAATGATGATGTCAAAAGTCTGCGCGCCGCAATACTGTCGGGGTGCGGACGTGTAAACATGTCTGTAATTAAAGACGGCGTTGTGTGCGCCAATCACGACGTAACCCTTGTCGACGGTAAAACGCGCCGCTTGCCTTGCTACGGTACGGGGCGCGATTTTGTTGTCAGATTGTCCACCCGCGATGGTGCGAAAGTGCGTTCGTTGACTTTGCAAGCCGACTTTGTGCGGATAAACAAACGGTAATTGTACGCAAAAAAACATACGTATAAGAAATTTGAGGTATTTATGAGTATTTCCGCCGATCGCGCACAAGAATTGTTGGCTATACATGCCGACATTATAAAGCAACTCAATCGAATAGATACAAAGTACAGCGTCAACTTTGTCGATCCGCAAATCGACCTGCCCGACTCTTTGGGGTTGACGCACATTACCTTTACTCCGAAGAGCGACGACGAGCTTCGGCAAATTGCCGAACAACAAGCCTTGCCGACATATCTGTCCAGGAAACGGCAAATCGACGCGTCCTACTCGACGACAAGCAATGCCAACGCCAAGGCACAATCCGACTTGTCCGAAGCGCATAGCACAAAACTCGCAGGGTTGCTTGCCGACTACACGGACAATTGTGACGAAGCGCGTAGACGTTTGCGCCGCAACGGTTTGTCGTTCAGCAGTCTGGTAATGGTGGAGTTGACGCGATTGCAAAACAAGTACAAACAAGACGTTTCGTCGGAAAACACGGCGTACATCGGCAAGAAAGCTATTCTTGACAATGCCAAGGCGGCATTGGACAACAAGTATACGGCACAATGTGCCGCCTTGACCGACGAGAAAGCCGCGCTGACTTCGCAGAGGTTTCAGGCTCTTGTCGAAGCGCAAAACAAACAGGCGCAAGCCGTTGCCAAGTACAACGCCGCACTGGACGAACGCGAAACCAAGTATCAGGCAAGTTGCGCACGTACAAGGGAATACGCAAGGGAAGCCGAGTACGAGCGTGCGCTTGAAGCAAGCCGTTTGTATGCCGACCTGGGAGAAACGGGTTTCAAAGCGCAGGTGTATGAAGAAAAATTGGCTTGTTGCCGTATAAAACTGTTCAACCTTACCCAAGAAGAAGCGAAATCGGTAATAGATGCCGACAGTGCCGTGCGAAATCATTTGGGCAGCTACTACACTACGCTTGTGCAGTGGATAGAGGATACTTTGAGCGCGTAGTCCGACGGGGATGTGTAACTACGTCGCTGTACAATACAATGTGGAGTTTATGCTGAACAGCGCAAGGTAAAACCCGATCGCGCATTAACCTGATGTTGTCGGCGTTGGTTGTGCACCGTGATCAAAGAATGTCCGCAACTATGCACGTCAGAATACGTAGTAAACTCAATCTGCCGCAAACACTTGAAAAATGTTGTCTTATAGTGTATAATAACTACAAACTACATTGGAGAGTAAGTTATGCGGTATCGTAGCAAATCGGCAATATCATACATGTTTCGCAACTTTTGGCGACTTGTACCCATTGCGCTGCCGTTTTCGATAGTTTTAGGCGTGTTTTACAACTTCGTTGCCGAAAGCGACTTTGTGTTTAAGCTTGCGCACGGTGCAATCAACGCCGACAACTTTGTTGCAGAGTTTACTTCGGCGTACACTGTGGCAGGCGTCGGCAGACATTGGTACTTGCCATTTGTCGTGCTTGTACTGATGGCACTGACCGAAAGCGTGTTTGTTGTCAAAATCTCACGTCATATGCGCGTCGGGGAGTTGTCGGGTACTTCGCCCGGGCAGGTGTTTGCGTTGTTGCCAACAATGTTGCTGTACGTTGCGGTGATGTTCGTGTGCAAAGCCGTGCTGGACTTTTTGCCGTCGGGCGTTGCGCTTATGCTCAACTTTGTCGACAATCTTGCCGTCAAGGCTGTAATTTGCATTGTGTGCTACTACGCGGTGAGCCTTGCCGTGGCATTTGTATTTACATTGCTTATCTGTGCCTTTCCGCTTAAGTACTGCGACAACTATTCCTTTGGTACGGCATTGTCGTGCAGTGCCAGATTTACGTCCAAGGATAAGGGGTTTGTGGTCGGCTTTATGTTTCTGTACCCCGGCGCAAGGTTACTTGTTTCGGTTGTCGGCGGACTTATCGGCAGCGTAGTGGTGTCGATACTGCTGCAAACGCTGTACTTTACGTTTTTTGCCGTGTATGTGCCGTGCGTTGCGTTTGTCAAGTACTACGAGTATGTCGGCAGACCGCGCCAAGACTTGAGTAGCAACGTCTATTGGAATTGAGGTAAACATGACATTGGGTAAATCTTTGCGCCTGTCCGTATGCAACTGGAAGGTGCTGCTTAAATCGGTAGTGTGTCAGGCGGTGGTTTTCGCCGTGGTGTTGGCGTTGTGTACCACTATGTTTGGCGGAGTCGTCGGACAGATTGCCGACGCATTTAAAAAAAGCGGCGTGGTGGACTTTGTCAACCAAACATTGACTCGTATTGCCGACGGCACTTTTGACCCGACGGAGTTCAGTAACGGTGTGCAAAACATAGTGTCGGCATTTCAACAAGCCATTGCCGAAGTGCAAAACGTGTGGGGACACGTAGAAGTGACCTACATACTGTTGTTGTTGGTGATGTGCGCCTATCGTATGCTTATTGCCATGACTGACGTTACGGTGGACTGCCAATTGGAAGAGTTTATGACAAGCAACGCTTCCCGTCCGTTCAGCTGGTTCTTTTTCAAAAAGCAAGGCGAAACCTGGCTGTTTGCATTGTGGCAAATGCTGCTGACATTGCCGCTTGATCTTACGATTATATTCGGTTGTCTGGGGTTCTACTTGCTGTTTTTGGCAACGTTCAGATGGTGGACGATTATCCCCATTGCGTTTATCGCCGTGTTGCTGTATTCGGCGCGGCTTACGCTGTTTGCTTTTTGCCTGCCTGCAATCGTCACCGAGCACGACAAAACAACGGGGCAAGCATTCCGCCACGGGCTGTCGACGGTGTTCAACTGTTTTTGGCGCGTTTATGTCAAAACAATGCTTGTTGTATTGCTGATTGTTGCAATATTTACCGTCAGCGTAGTGTTTGTAACCGACCCGATTTTGATGGCGGTATTGGCTGTGTTGCCCAACTTTATACTATTTTTCTGGCTTAAAAACATCAACATGGTGGAGTACTTCGAGGCGACGGGCAGACCGTATTTCAGTAAACTGATGACCATAGAAGGTACCGACAGATACAACAAAAAGCACAAGGCGTAGCAAGCGCAAAAAAATTGTAAAAAAGTTTCTTTTTGAATTGATTGTTGTGACTTGACAAAATTCTACAAATAGCGTACTATTTATGGTAGACATAGTACCGCAAACGTTTTAAGGGTTTCGTGCCGTGCGACGAACCCTTTTATAATGTTTGGCGGTTTAATCGGAGAAAGAGATGAAAGTTATTTCCAGCGATTTGCTTCGCGGACACATCGACACGTTTGTTCTGTCCGCCCTGCTAGACGGCACAAAGTACGGCAACGAAATCCGCCGCTATATCGGCAAAAAGACCAACAACCTGTATGTTCCCAACGAGCAGAGTCTGTACTCGGCGTACCACAGATTGGAGGACATGGAGTGCATCCGCGGCTACTGGGGTGAAAACGTCGGTGCCACGCGCAAGTACTACACAATCACCGACAAGGGACGTCAAGTGTACGAGATAAACAAGAGAGAGTGGGAAAACGCCAAGCGTTTGATTGACATACTTATCAAGTAAGGAGCGCAAACACAGTGCAATACAGCGAGATTACCGTCAAGACAAACCGCCAAAGCGCAGACCTAGTAGCATACTTTTTGGAAGAAGTTTGCCTGCCCGACGGTATCAGTATATACGACATCAACGACCTGTACGACAATCCGTCGTGGGACTACAAGGACGATGTCGCCGACAAACCCTACGACAGCGAAGAAGTGCTTGTCAAGGGCTACTGCAACCGAGAGGACACCGACAGTGTCCTTGATTTTTTGCGCGGACGTTTTGAATCGCTTACCGACGCGGGTTCGCTTGCTATGTCGGTTGCCACGGTGGACGGCGACGCATGGGTTGCCAAATGGAAGGAAACTTTCCATCCGATTGAGACGGATAAGCTTGTCATTTGCCCCGAATGGCAGACGGTAGATACCGACAAAACGGTACTTCTGCTTGACACGGGCGTTGCGTTCGGCACGGGACAGCACGAAACTACCGGCATGTGCATACGCTTTGCCGAACAAACCGACCTTACGGGTAAACGCGTACTCGACGTCGGTTGCGGTAGCGGCATACTCGGACTGTCGGCGTTGTTACTCGGTGCCGAAAGCGCCGAGCTTGTTGACATCGACCCGCAGGCGGTTGCTG
>CAKQXG010000082.1 GCA_934281515.1 uncultured Clostridia bacterium
ATAATCGGCACGGACGGCGCAAATTGGGGCATTTGCCTTTGCGACGAAGCCAGCGGCAAACTGACTTGCAATTTGGGAGTACTTTCCACAAGCGACGACGGCGTACTTACCGCAACCGTGGATATTCGCTTCCCCGTCAGTTACAACTGCAACTTTATGCACGATTTGTTGGTAAAAAACACTCCTGCGGAATTTGAGGTCGTGCCGGGACACGTAAGCGAGCCTCTTTTCGTACCTTCGGACAGCGATTTGGTAACGTCCCTTATGGACGTCTACAACACCGCAACCGGATTACACGCCGAACCCATTGCAATCGGCGGAGGAACGTACAGCCGCTGCCTGCCCAACTGCGTTGCATTCGGTCCGGAATTTCCCGGGGCAGAACAAACGATACACATGCCCAACGAGTACATAGATTTGGAAAACCTAAAACTTATGTCCCAAATCTACTTGGATGCAATTTACGCATTGGCAAAATAAGACGCCGTACCCTACCGAACGCATTGATTCACGGCACACGCCAAAAATAACCGCGCGTGCCTGAGAAAATTGAACGTAGAAAAACCCGATTTGACGAAAAATCAGTTAGAGATACGGAATACAATTCATAGTTGAAGATTTTGAAAGTCCGTCAAAAATCGTGCGAACATTGACCGAAACGGTTTTGTGTTCCGGCAGGTAGATTTTTCCCACAGCAACGACCTGCCCTGCCGACACGAAGCATTTGATGCGTTTGCTACGAAGTGCAAAATTCTTAACAGCACGACGGATAGGCGCAATCGCCAATACAAAACATAAAGCCACCGAAAACGAAACATCCGCAATAAGTTGGTTAAACTTTTGGACGCATTTCAAAATCGGTGGCTTTTTTTTTGCAAGAAAAAAGTCTTGCCGAGTAGACAAGACTTCTGGCGCGCCGTAAGGAGCTCGAATCCCTAACCTTTGGTTCCGTAGACCAACGCTCTATCCAATTGAGCTAACAGCGCATATCGGTTGTGTACAAACGGCACAAATATTATCCGTTCCGTTTTGCATAGATTATTATACAACCGTTTGTTTGTTTTGTCAAACAATTTGCAGAGATATTTTGCAAAATAGTTTTGTAAAATTTATGCAAATTTTGTGGTACAAATTTTCAAATCGGTATTGACAAAGTCGTTTTTAAACTGTACAATAAAATGGCAAGTTTGTCATAGCAGTTTTTTAGTGCGTGCAGACAGTTTGCAAGCCGTGCATTACCAAAGTCGTTTTTCTCGTATAAAATAATCTCTCGGGAGGAAGATTATGAAAAATAAAGAAGGCTTTGTCACTTCACCGCTGGAGCGAGGCAGTTACAGTATGTACTTCCTCGGTCAAAACATTTTGTGGGCGCTGTTTGGCGTAATTGCAACGTTTTTAAACGAAGCAAACGCCGCATTTACCACAGAAGTAGTTGCGGCAATACTGTTGGTACCCAAGCTGTGGGACGCGGTCAACGACACGCTGTTTGGTTTGCTTGTGGACAGGTTCCGTTTCAAAAACGGGCAAAAGTACCTGCCATGGGTGCGCATAGGCGTTGCCGCCGTGGGCATAATTACGGTGTTTTTGTTCTTTATGCCGTACAACCTCGGCAAGGGCGCGGGTATCGCCTGGTTTGTCATCGGCTATCTGTTGTTTGACGCCGCTTACACAATGTTGGACGCACCGATGTTTGCCCTTACCACCGTCATGACCAACAACATTCAGGAACGCACAAGCATTATTGCAGGCGGCAAATTATGGTCGATGGTGGGCGCAATGCTTACCACCGTTCTGGTGCCTACTCTTGCCAAAAACCTTGGTTGGGGTTGGACTTCCGTTGTAATTGTGGTGATAAGTACCATACTTATGATTCCGATACTTATTGTCGGCAAGGAACGTCATCGCGAAGAAAACGTCGCGCAGGAAAACGTCAGCTTCAAGCAAATGGGCAAATATCTTGCTTCCAACAAATACTTGCTTGTAGTATTGGTGGCTATGCTTATCATCGGCATGACCACGGTCGAACAAATACTCGCAATCATCGTGTCTAAGACATGCTTTGCATCTTCCAACGGTGCGGTGGGCAAAATTGCCTTTGCTACTATTTTGTCGGCGTGTGTTGCAGTACCTGTAATATTGGTATCGGCATTGATCCCCAAGATGGCAAAAAAGTGGGACAAATTTAACGTGCTTATCGGCGGAATGGGCTTTTCGGTTGTTATGGGTTTGGTATCATTCTTCGTAGGCTATGGCAACCCCATTGTGGCGACGGTGCTTGTCGCGCTCAAATCGCTCGGTTTGGCGTTTTACACCGTAATTTGCTACATGCTTGTTGCCGACACGGTGGAATACGGTACCTATAAGTCGGGCGCACGTGCGGCAGGTATCACGTTTAGCCTGCAAACGTTTGTATCCAAGCTTAAGAATGCTTTTGTCAATTCATTTGCCTTTTTATGCCTTGCAATGGTTGGTTACCACAATGAGGAATCGTTCAAAAACAACCCCGGTGTGGCAGACGGCGTTTGGGGCGTATTTACGCTGTTGCCTGTCATCGGTTACGGTATTGCGATAGTGCTATTGCTTGTTGCATACAAGTTGCGCGACAAAGACGTGCAGGCTATGGCGGACTACAACAACGGTGTGATTGCACGTGAAGAAGTTATTGCCGTTGTGGGTGACAAATTCGGTGCGCCGGCGGAAGTTGTCGAACAGCCGCATGACGTGCAACCCGACGAATCCGTAGCGGAAGAAGTTGCCGCAACCGACAGCGAAGCCGAATAGTGTTGTAAGCAAAAATCAATACGTATATAAAAAATTGATACAAAAACGGTCTCGAACGTAGTGTTTGAGACCGCTTTTTTGTATATTTGATTGTCAAATAGTAACTTCCGAAAGACGTGGCAAAAAACGATGTCGCAACAAACTTTACTTATCTCGTCGGCAAAACATCAGCCAAGCGCAACGTCAAGTACCATCATTACGGTAAAGCCTACGGCGAAGAATATCGTGCCTATGTCGGAGTGTTCGCCCTGGGACATTTCGGGAATCAGTTCTTCCACAACAACGTACAGCATTGCGCCTGCGGCAAAGCTCAACAGATAGGGCAATGCCGGCACTATCACGCTTGCGGCAAGCAACGTCAGTACTGCGCCGATCGGTTCTACCACGCCCGACAACACGCCTCCGAGAAAAGCTTTGCCTTTGCTCATGCCTTCGGCGCGTAGCGGTAGGCTGATGATTGCGCCCTCGGGGAAGTTTTGTATTGCAATACCTACAGACAATGCAAGTGCGCCTGCCGCGGAAATCTGCGCATTGCCCGACAAGAAGCCTGCGTAAACCACGCCGACAGCCATACCTTCGGGAATGTTGTGCAGCGTTACGGCAAGTATCATCATTGTGGTGCGTTGCAGTTTGCTTTGCGGACCTTCGGCACTCTCTGCGCGTTGGTGCATGTGGGGCGTGACTTTGTCAAGTATCAGCAAAAACAGTACGCCTGCCCACAACCCGACGGCGGCAGGAACAAAACTCCATTTGCCCATGCTTTGCGATTGCTCTATGGCAGGAATAATCAGGCTCCACACAGAGGCTGCAACCATTACGCCCGCGGCAAAACCGGTCAGTGCTCGTTGCACTTTGTCGCCAAGCGACTTTTTCATAAAAAACACGCAAGCCGCGCCGAGCGACGTGCCTAAAAACGGTATCAGTATTCCCCAAAAAACTTCCATTTATCTGTGTCCTTTTGTAAGCGTATTTGTGGTATGACGCATTGTGCGACGTGGGCAACAATGCGACATTTGTCGAGTGGCGGTGCCGTATTGTCGGCATTGTGCAAACGCAGTCGTTGCTACCCGCCATTATTATTGTAGTACAATTCGGGCAAAAGTGTCAATCGGTAAGCGTCGCTATTCATTCTGAAATCGAAAAATAACGTTTTCATCTTTTTGCATGTACAAGCGTGTAAACGTATTTGTTGTTAAAAATTACATACGTATGTAAATTTCACTTACGTTTTCTTTTGCGACTATCGTCAGTGTTGCAACAAAAAAGCGGCTCGAATCGTTCGGGATTCGGGTCGCTTTTGTTATTGGCGTTGCGACTTCGGCACCATGTTATGTCGTTCGCGTCACAGTGCGTTGCTACTTGATCGGCTGCGTATTACTTTACCGCCAATTCTCCGTTGTCTACGTCCACGGTCAAAGTGGTGTCGGGGCTAAGGTCGCTTGTCACAATCTTGTTGGCAATCAACGTTTCTACCGTGTGTTGCATGTAGCGTTTAAGCGGACGTGCACCGTACACGGGGTCGTAGCCGTTATCCACGATAAATTGCTTTGCTTTGTCGGTAACGACCAACTTCAACTGTTTGTCGGCAAGACGTGCGGCAAGTTTGGCAACAAGCAAGTCCACAATCTTTGTCACTTCGTCCTTGGAGAGCGGCTTAAAGATGATTATTTCGTCAAGTCTGTTCAAAAACTCGGGACGGAACTGCTGTTTAAGCAGGTTGTGCACTTCGGTTTCTGCCTCGGCAGTCACTTTGCCGTCCTTTTCGATGCTGTCCAGAATTATGCCGCTGCCAAGGTTGCTTGTCATGATGATAATGGTGTTTTTGAAGTCGACCGTTCTGCCCTGACTGTCTGTCACTCTGCCGTCGTCAAGTATCTGCAACAGAATGTTAAACACGTCGGGGTGAGCCTTTTCGATTTCGTCAAACAGTACTACGCTGTAAGGCTTGCGACGTACTGCTTCGGTCAGTTGACCGCCCTCTTCGTATCCGACGTATCCCGGAGGCGCACCGATAAGACGCGATACGCTGTACTTCTCCATGTACTCCGACATATCGATACGTACGATGTTGCGCTCGTCGTCAAACAAGTTTTCGGCAAGGGTCTTTGCAAGTTCGGTTTTGCCTACGCCCGTCGGCCCCAAAAACATAAAGCTGCCGATGGGGCGGTTGGGGTCAACAATGCCTGCGCGGCTACGCAAAATGGCATTGCAAACTTTTGTTACGGCGTCGTCCTGTCCGACAACACGTTTGTGCATTACGTTGGGCAGGTCGACAAGTTTTTGCTTCTCTGCCTGTTGCAACTTGGACACGGGTATACCCGTCCAACGCCCGATAACCTTGGCAATTTCTTCCTCTGTCACGCGGTCGCGCAGCAGAGTGTTTTGCTTGTCGTTGATTATCTTTTCCTGCTCGTCAAGTTGCTTGGTCAGCGCAGGCAACTCGCCGTACTTCAATCGAGCGGCGGTGGCAAGATCGCTGTTACGTTCGGCAACGGCAATTTGCGCATTGGTGGAGTCGATTTTTTCACGCAGGCTTTGTACCTTTGCTATGGCTTCTTTTTCGTTGGTCCAACGCGCCTTCATTTCGTTGTACTTGGCGGTCAGTTCGGCAAGTTCTTTGTTGAGTTCATCCTTGCGTGCAAGCGACAATTTGTCCGTTTCCTTGCCGATGGCTTGCAACTCTATCTGCAACTGCATTATTCTACGCGAGGCATTGTCCATTTCGGTGGGCATGCTGTCCATTTCGGTACGAATCATTGCGCACGCCTCGTCCACAAGGTCGATGGCTTTGTCGGGCAAGAAACGGTCGGTAATGTAGCGGTCTGACAGCGTTGCGGCGGCAATCAGGGCATTGTCGGTGATTTTTACTCCGTGGAACACTTCGTAGCGGTCTTTCAGTCCGCGCAGTATGGATATGGTGTCCTCAACCGAGGGTTGATTGACCATTACGGGTTGGAAACGACGTTCCAGTGCGGGGTCTTTTTCGATATACTTGCGGTACTCGTCCAGCGTGGTCGCGCCTATGCAGTGCAACTCGCCACGGGCAAGCATGGGTTTAAGCAGGTTGCCTGCGTCCATTGCGCCGTCGGTTTTGCCTGCGCCGACAATGGTGTGCAACTCGTCGATAAACAGAATGATTTTGCCTTCGCTCTTTTTTACTTCGTTAAGAACGGCTTTCAAACGTTCCTCGAACTCGCCGCGGAACTTTGCGCCTGCGACAAGTGCGCCCAGGTCAAGCGAAAACAACTGTCTGTCTTTCAATCCTTGCGGCACGTCGCCGTGAGCGATACGTTGCGCCAAACCTTCGGCAATGGCGGTTTTACCTACGCCTGCCTCACCGATAAGCACAGGGTTGTTTTTGGTTTTGCGTGACAAAATCTGTATGCAGTTACGTATTTCGTCCTCACGACCGATCACGGGGTCGAGTTTTTGCTTGCGTGCAAGGTCAACAAGATCGGTTGCGTATTTGCCAAGGGCGTCAAATGTGGCTTCGGGGTTGTCGCTGGTAACACGCACGTTGCCGCGTGCCTTTGCCATGGACTTCATAAAGCTTTCCTTGTTCGCGCCGAATTGAGCAAGCAATGACGAAACCGACTTGCCCTTTTCAAATACGGCAAGCATCACATGTTCGACGGACACATATTCGTCCTTCATTTGTTCGGCAATTTGCTCGGCGGTATTCAGTACGCTGTTGGCTTCTGCCGACAGGTACACCTGCGCATTGCCGCTCATTTTGGGCAGATTGTTGATTTGACGGTCGATCTCGGTCAACATGGACGCGGTGTTTACTCCGGTGTTGTTGAGTACCGACACCACAAATCCTTCCTCGTCGGACAGCAATCCGTGAAGCAGATGCAACGTGCCAAGTTCTACGTTGCCGTTTTGTTGGGCAACGCTTTGCGCCTCCTGCACCGCTTCGAGAGTCTTTTGAGTATATTTGTTGGTATTCATATTGTCACCACCTTTTTTTGTTACATTATTTGATTTGTTGTTTGAAAAGTTTTTTAGTTGCGCAACTTCGGTTGTCATTGCGACTTTGCCGACGTGGTGCGACAACGGACTACTGCGGCAGCAACCGCGGTTTGTTGGCGGCGTTGTGTCGCGCGGCATATGCCACAAACAAACGCTCGGACGTGTCGCCGTCGCCGCAAACATAGGCTCGCAACATGCCGTCAAGCGTCACTATGTACTCCACGATTTGTGCAGCCGTATGCTCCGGGTCGGCAGCGTCGCCGTACAACACGCTGGCATATTTGCCGTTGTCGTATGTTGCGCCTACGTTGTTGAGATACATATCCTCCAGTTGCGCCAAACGGCGGTAGAACGTTCCAAAAACAGCACTTAAAATAGGGTTTTGTGTACGCGTGCTTAACGTTATCGTACATAGTGTGTGCGGTTCGTCGGACAGTTCCAAACAGTAGCGCACCTTGGGATTGTACTTGTAGGGCAGGCTTGTAATCACCTGCGCCAACGACACTTGCGCGTTGTTCACAAACTGCATAGTGCGCATACGGTCAAACAGAGTTTCCGTTTGTTGCCACACGCGTCTGTACATATTGTCGACATTTGCCGTGCCTGTATGCTCGGACAGTATTTCGTCGATGAGCGCACTGCGCGACATGTTGCGTTTTGCCGCCATGCGGTCGAGCGCACCGATTACATTGTCGGTCAACAGCAAGCTGTATATGCTTTTTGACATAACTTTCTCCCGTAGAACTGTTTGTGACGGATTGTCAATCCGAACAACATTGTTGGCGCCGACGTTGGCTCTGTTCAACATTGTTACGTGTCTCGCACGCCGTCACAAGTCCGTCCTGCTTTTCAAATCGGCTACATTATACCACGCTTTGAAAATTTGTCAACAAAATTATTAACAATTTTTGCAAATTTTTAAACTTTTTTTTTCGGACATTTTGACGGGTGCGATTTGGTAGGCGCGTCGATAAGCAGTAGAGTATGGTAGCGGTTGTTTACTTGATTATTTGTTTGACAAACGGCGGAAAAGCGACAGTAATTGTACTGTTTTGCTTGCGTGTATTTGTTCGTCGCCCCCACCCCACCGACAAATGTAGGGTTGTTTATCGATATTATTTAACAATGTCGGTATTTTTAGGTAACTATCAGTTGACAGGGGGGGGGGGGGATGTGATAAAATTGTATTGCGTGGGAGTGGCTTTGCTCGGATTGTCGCGAACAATGCTTGCCGTTGAATTGTCTTTTGCGATTTTTTTGCGGTTTCGGTTCGGCAATACGGATGGCTCTCTCTACGTAAACAAAACTGCGAACAATGGTGCGCCTTGCCGATATTCTGTCGGGTTGTAGTAACTAATTGTTAAGGAACGTAAAAATGGCATTGTTGATACTGTACATCATTATCAATATAACAATTTCCATAGTGCTCGAGTGCAAAAAAGTCAGGAGCGCTTGCGTTGCGCACGGAGTTTTGTCTGTATTTACCTTGTTTATATTGTTGTTGGCAAGTGAAGTGCCTGCGGTAAAGATTTGCATGAAATCTATCATGACCACCGACTTGTACTACACCGCACGTGCCGCGATGGATGTCGGCGGCGTTGCGATGACAGTGCCTATGGTTGTAATAGAATTGTTGCTGTCGTTGCAGTTGGCTGCCATTATCAGTTGTCTGACGGCAAAGATTGTAGACGAGGTTGTTGCCAAAAGAAATGTCGTACGCGTATTTGCAAATCCCGACGAATATGACGACGGCTACAACAAAGCATTTTACCAACGTAAACTCTACTGCAAATTTGCGGTTTGGTTGTGTTGAGGGGTAGTCTGCCCTGCGGAAGATAGTGCATTCTGCACGGTTTGACTAACGCTTTGGCTGCATTATGTCAGTAAAAAAGCTATGCGTATACGCTTTTTGCAGACTGAATGCCTACAAAGCGACCATTTGCACAACAAAATTACATTTTTACAGGAGAGTTTTTTATGAAAACAACCAAACGCGGCTTCACGATAGTGGAGCTGGTCATTGTAATTGCCGTAATCGCTATCCTTGCGGCAGTGCTTATACCTACTTTTAGCGGACTTATCCGCAACGCACAACTTGCTGCCGACCAAGCGTTGGTCAAAAATCTTAACACCGCGCTTGCCTCGGACGAAAACGGCAGCAGTCACCCCACAATGGACAAGGCACTGCAAGCTACCGCCGCACGCGGACTTGACGTAGCCAAGATCAAGACGACTTTCTCGGGCAACAAAATCTTGTGGGACAGTCGCAACGATTGCTTCGTGTATCTTGACAACAGCAAAGGAACAATCAACTACATTCCCGAGTCGGAAAAGACCTCCGTCGATCAAAATAGCGAAAAGTACGTGTATTTCCAGATTGTAGACACGGCGGAAGAAGCGAAG
>CAKQXG010000083.1 GCA_934281515.1 uncultured Clostridia bacterium
AAGACTACAATGGATAAGTTGATCGGCTTTTATGAATATGTGCTGAGAAAGCATGCAGAGTGGAATATTGATCGTACTTCATATTGGAAAATCTTTTCGGCTTCAGGCAGTTTTGGCGAAGACGGATGGCCGCAAGCACTTGCTGAATACAACAAGACAACATTTGGAGAAGATAGCGGTAAGTACCTTACACAGGATGATTTTACCGTAACTTGGCGCGAAAAGGAACTGTATGTTGTCGAGTAGTAGTGTAAATTAACATATAACTACATCACGCAACCCCTTGGAAGTAATCTCAAGGGGTTGTTTTTGTTTACTCAAAGTTTTTGAAAGGTGGGAGCGCGAGGGCGGGAAACTTTTTGCAAAAAGTTTCCCGCCCTCGCAATATTTTCACCAACTGTTTGCAAAAATATCTAGGCTGTTTTTGTCCTATGTTTTGCCGACAAAGACAGCCTTATTTTTACAATTATGCGGTTCAAATTGCAGTTTGTGTTAAAAAAAGTGTATTTTGCGCAATTTGTCTATACAATAATTCTTTTTTATGTTATGATAACATCGAACTTGTATGAATACATTACCACAGGTCGGCAAACTTTTTTTGTCGGCAAACGGCGGTGTATTTGAAGATGTGGTAGCCTGCACGTATAAAATAATTATGTCACGCGCGCGGGCGCGAAGGAGAACAATGAAACACGAAATCATCGGCAAAATGACGCTAGAAGAAAAAGCGTCGCTTACCAGCGGCAAAGACTTTTGGCAGACAATGGACTTGCCTCAGTACGACATCCCGAGCCTGTTTTGTGCCGACGGTCCCAGCGGCTTGCGCAAACAGCGTGCGGCTGCCGACCACCTGGGGCTGAATCCAAGCTACCCTGCAACCTGCTTCCCCAGCAGCGCGACAATGGCAAACAGCTGGAACGTAGACCTTGTGCATCAGGTGGGCGTAGCGCTGGGCAAGGAGGCAAAGAGTCTGAATGTCAACGTACTGCTTGCGCCGGGTACCAACATCAAGCGCAACCCCAAGTGCGGGCGCAACTTCGAGTACTTCAGCGAAGACCCCTATCTTGCAGGCAAGATGGCAGGCGCATATGTGTCGGGCGTGCAAAGCACGGGCATTGCGTGCTGTCTTAAACACTTTGCATGCAACAACAAGGAAAACATGCGCATGGTGTCCGACTCCATTATGGACGAACGCGCCCTGCGGGAAATCTATCTGACGGCGTTTGAAATTGCCATTACCGAGGCTCACCCCAAGACGATTATGTCGTCCTACAACAAACTCAACGGTACTTACGCTAACGAAAATATGCACCTGTTGCGCGAAATTCTGCGCGGCGAGTGGGGCTTCCCCGGTGTAATAATCACCGACTGGGGCGGAGACAACGACCGCGTGGACGGACTTGTAGCAGGCAACGAACTTGAAATGCCTACGACTGCAGGCGAGACCAATCAGGACATCGTAGACGCCGTCAACAGCGGACGTATCGACGAAAGCGTGCTTGACGAAGCCGTAGACCGCTTGCTGTCGCTTGTGGACGACGTACGCGACGTAGACGTGCAACCCTTCGACCACGAGGCGCACAACGAGCTTGCTCAACGTGTGTCCGAGGACAGCGCGGTATTGTTGCGCAACGACGGCACCTTGCCGCTTGCGGACAAAACCGTTGCGATTATCGGCGACTTTGCGCGTACAAGTCGTTACCAGGGCGCAGGCAGTTCCAACGTCAACCCCACCAAGTTGGAAAGCGCACTTGACGTTGCCGCCGAGTACTTCAATGTTGTCGGTTTCGAGCCGGGATTTAAGCGTTTCGGCAAAAAGAGCAACGGACTTGCCAACAAGGCAATTAAGCTCGCCAAGAAAGCCGACGTAGTGCTGTACTACATGGGACTTGACGAAACGAGCGAGGCCGAGGGCACCGATCGTACTCATACCAAGATACCGCAAAACCAAATCGACTTGCTTGCAAAGCTGTCCGCACTTGGCAAACCTATTGTTGTGGTGCTTGCCGCAGGCAGTGCCGTCGAGATGGGTTGGGCAGAGCAATACAACGTCAATGCCGTACTGCACGGCTATCTGTGCGGACAGGCAGGCGCACGCGCGCTTATGCGTATACTTACGGGAGCGGTAAATCCCAGCGGCAAGCTGTCGGAGAGTTACCCCTACGCATACGATGACAACGCCAGTGCCAAGTACTTCGACATCCCCGGCAAAGTTGTAGAGTACCGCGAAAGCGTATTTGTCGGTTATCGCTACTACAAGACAGCAGGCGTCAAGGTGCAATATCCGTTCGGTTTCGGACTAAGCTACACCAAGTTTGACTACGCAAATATCAAGGTGGACGGCAACACCGTTACCTTTGACGTCACCAACAGCGGTGCAGTTGACGGCGCGGAAACGTCGCAACTGTATGTCAGTAAGGCGCAAAGCGACATTTTCCGTCCCGAAGAGGAACTGAAAGGCTTTGCCAAGACCTTCCTTAAGGCAGGCGAAACAAAAACCGTTACAATCACCCTTGACGACAAGGCGTATCGCTACTTTAACGTCGTCACAAACAAGTGGGAAGTGGAAAGCGGTGACTACGAAATCCGTATCGGCGCAAGCAGTGAAGATATCCGTCTGACCGCAACAGTTCATCAGGACGGCACAGGCGCACCGGCACCCTACGACAAGGCGCAACTTGCCAAGTACTACAATGCCGACGTAGCCAACCTTACTAACGAAGATTTTGAAGTACTGCTTGGTCGCAAGGTGGAGTACCCCGTTGTCGTAAGACGTCGTGTACTCGGCTACAACGACACAATCGGCGAATTGAAGTACTGCAAAGGCTGGTTTGCTCACTTCGCATACGGATTGCTGCGACTTGTCTACAATTGTTGTAAGTTGTTTGGCAATATCAACCTTGCGTTGATGCTCAACATGGGCGTGTTCAACCAACCGTTCCGCGGCGTGTACCGCATGACAAACGGCGCAATCAACAAACCGATGATGGACGGCGTAATGGTCATCGTCAACGGCAACTTCTTTAAGGGTCTGCACATTTTCCTCAAGGAAAATCGCAAAAAGAACAAGGCAGCCAAGGCAAAAGCAAAGGCAGCCGCACAGAAAAACAATACGGAGGCGTAAAAGTGAAAAAAAGCGTATTTAACAGTCCTTTGCTTAAAAGCAAGGTGAAGTCGGTCAATGTCAAGTTGCCCGAATTGGTTTTCGGTTACTTTTTGGGACCGGCATTGGCATTGCTTGCCAGCGGCATATTTGTCAACGGGTTCCTCAACGAGTACTACACAAGCTACTTGTTTGTAAATCTGCTCGAGGACGCCGCTTGGCAAAAAACGATCAACACCTATCTGACGTTGTTGCCCATGTTGTCGGCAATACTGATTGTAATCGGCAACCTGTTTGCAGGTCAGTTGATAGAGCGTACAAACACTGCGGCAGGCAAATCCCGCCCGTGGATATTGCTGTCGGCAATACTTATGCCAGTTGCAAGCATATTGATATTTGCAATTCCCCTATTTTTCAACCCCGAGTCCAACCCCGTATTGACAATGGTAATAACCGCCATCGGCTACAACCTGTTCTTTGCGGCGGCATACCCCATCTACTACACGGCAAACAGTTCGTTGGTGCCAGTATCTACACGTAACGGCAAACAACGCGGATTGCTTGCCAGCGCAAGCAACATGGCAGTCACCGCAGGCGTAGGTCTGGGCGGCATGGTGTTCCCCATTTTGCGTGACTTGCTCATCAACAACGCCGGTAGCGTCGAGGCGCAACGCGGCATGTGGCTGTTGGTGTTTGCCATTGTGGGCGTGGTGTCATTGCTTGCAGTGGTGTTGCAGTATTTGTTTACGCGCGAGCGCGTAAACGAAGAAAAGTTTAGCCAAAACGAAACCGTCGAAACTACGGAAGTCAAAAAGGTGTCCATCGGTCAGCAGTTTAAAGCAGTTGCTTCCGACAAGTTTTGGTGGATGGTACTTGTGTTCTGCTTCTTGTTCCAGTTTGCAGGCACAATGAAGAATTTCTCACTCAACTACTACGCAAAGTCCTTTGCCGGTATCGAGTTTGTCGAAAGCCTTGGCGGCGTAGGCGCAGTGCAATCGTTGATTACAATTCTCGGGTCGGTCCCCATGACCCTTGCGGTTGCAATCGTATGGCCCCTTTCCAACAAGTTCGGCAAGCGCGCAATGGTTGTCGCAGGTTTGCTGACCAACGTCGTAGGTAACATAATCGTGCAGATCGGCGGCACAAACATCTGGGTTGTCGGCGTCGGCGCATTCTTCAAATACCTTGGCGCAGCTCCCGGTTGCTACATGATGCTTGCCATGATCAGCGACGCGCTCGATCACACCGAAGCCAAAAACGGTTTCCGTTGCGACGGCTTGACAATGAGTATCTATGCTTCCATCATGATTGCTTCTCAACCGCTTGTACAGGGTGTGTTCAACGCTATGACGGGTTCGGGCGCAAATCAAGCCATGAGCAACTTCTGCTACATTTGGATTGAAGGTATCATCTATGCCGCGTTGGCAGTTATGATGTTCTTCTTCACAGTGGAGAAGTATTCCAAGCAGGACCACGAAACGATCCTTGCCAACCAAAAGGCGGCATGCGAAGCCGCAGGCGGTACGTGGATCGAACCCGAAGAAAGACTGCGTCTGGAACAGGAAGAAGCCGATCGCATTGCCGAAGAAGCTCGCCTTGCAGAGCTTAAAGCACGTTGCGACAAGAAGGGTCTTGACTACGAAACAGAACTTGCCAAACTGCGCGAAAAGGAAGCCAACAAGAAAAAGTAGTCGGTTTTCGGCGGTTTTGACAACGGATTATAAAGAGGGGACGCGGAGTTTGTCCCCTTTTTGCGTCTATTGACCGCAGTCAAAACGTGCGTCGACGTGGTATTTTGGCTAAAAAATAAACACATCGGCCTTGTCGGTAAACATAATGGTACTTTTCGATTTGACCGACTCGCTTTCCTGTGGTATAATCAAATCAAACTTTCTAGGAGGTAACGATATGAAGTTGCTTACCGTTACGGTCCCTTGTTACAATTCGGCAGGATACATGTCCAAGTGTATCGACAGTCTGCTTGTAGGGGGCGAACAAATGGAAATTGTCGTCATCGATGACGGCAGCAAGGACGATACGGGCAAAATTGCCGACATGTATGCGGCAAAATACCCGACAATCGTCAAGGTGGTACATCAGCCTAACGGCGGCCACGGAGAAGGTATCAACCAAGGACTTGCCAATGCCACGGGCAAGTATTTCCGCGTGGTGGACAGCGACGACTGGCTGGATGCCGACGCACTTAATGCTCTGCTTGCCAAAATGGAGGAGTTGGAGTCGACGGGCGGAGCCGATTTGTTTGTAACCAACTACGTCTACACCCACGACGATCCCAAACTGGACAACACAATCGAGTACAGACACGAGTTTCGCAACGGCAAGGCGATCAGCTGGAATCAGACGCGTGCTTTTCGTCTGGACACTTACCTTACGTTGCACAGCTGCACTTTCCGCACCGAAACAATACGCAAAAGCGGCATAGTATTGCCAAAACATACGTTCTACGAAGACAACATGTTTGTTTATGCACCGTTGCCCTATGTGGACACACTGTGCTACCTTGACGTCGATTTGTACCGCTACTTTATCGGGCGCGAAGGTCAGTCCGTGCAGGGCGATGTGTTTGCTCGCCGCTACGCGCAACAAGTGTTTATTTCCAAGGAAGTGTTCAAAATGTACGACTTCGACAAGGAGATTGCCCGCAACAAAAAGCGCGGCAAGTACATGTTCCATGCAGTACGTATGCTTATGTCCATTGCAACGGCAGGCGCACGCCTTAACGGCAGCGAACAAGCCGAAGCCGACAACAAGGCTATGTGGAAGGAGTGTATCGAGGCCAATCCCAAGTACGGCAAAAAGTTGCGTTATCGTTCGCCGATTGCTTTCCAGTCAATCCCCGGCAAGACGGGACGCAAGATTGCCAACTCTTTGTACCGCATCACGCGTAAATTGGTGAAGAACTGATATGAAACAACACTACGATTATCTTATCGTCGGCGCAGGCTTGTACGGGGCGGTGTTTGCCTACCAAGCCGCAAAGGCGGGCAAAAGCTGTCTTGTGATAGATCGTCGTCCGCACATAGGCGGCAACGTCTACACCGAATCGGTCGAAGGTATCGACGTGCATAAGTACGGCGCGCATATCTTTCACACTTCGGACAAGGAAGTGTGGGATTTTGTCACGAGCTTTGCCGAATTTAACAACTTTGTCAACAGCCCCGTTGCGCGTTACAAGGACGAAATGTACAACCTGCCCTTCAACATGAACACATTTGTGCGTATGTGGCACGATGTGTTTACCCCTGCCGAAGCGCAGGCGCGCATTGCCGAACAGGTTGCGGCGGAGCATATAGGCGAACCGCAAAATTTGGAAGAACAGGCTTTGAGTCTTGTCGGGCGCGACGTCTACGAAAAGTTGGTCAAGGGCTACACCGAAAAACAATGGGGGCGCGATTGTACGGAGTTACCTGCGTTTATTATCAAACGTTTGCCGCTGCGTTTTACGTTTGACAACAACTACTTCAACGACCGCTATCAGGGCATCCCCGTCGGAGGCTACACGCAAATTGTTGCCAAATTGCTTCAAGACGTCGATGTGCTTGTGGACACCGACTACAAATCTTTTGTCGCCCTGCACCCCGACATCGCCGACAAAACGGTGTACACGGGTTCGGTGGACGAGTTTTTCGACTACTGCTACGGCAGACTTGCCTACCGCACGGTGCGTTTCGAAACCGAAGTGCTGGACACGCCCGACTATCAGGGTAACGCCGTAGTCAACTACACCGAGCGACAAGTGCCGTACACGCGCATTATCGAACACAAACACTTCGACTTCGGCAAACAACCCAAGACGGTCATTTCCCGAGAGTATCCTTGCGAATGGACGCCCGAGTTGGAACCGTATTATCCCGTCAACGACAGCGCAAACACCGACTTGTACAACAAGTACATGCAACTTGCGACGATGCGCCCCGACGTTCTTTTCGGCGGCAGACTGGGCAACTACAAGTACTACGACATGGACAAAGTGATAAAAAAAGCATTGGATGACCTTAAAGCCAATATTTAGAGTAGAAGTACTGCGGGGGAAGGGAAACTTTTTTAAAGTTTTCCTTCCCCTGCACCCATATCATTTCAAAAACTTTAAGTAATTATATCTATCGTTGGCGTACCGATATGCTATGCGTATTTCTGCTTGTCTGAACGACGAAGTGCGGATATTTCACTTTTGTTTACTAAACACTTTACTTTACTGTTTGTTTGCTGTATAATTGTAGTATAAATCAATCTGAGGTTTTCTACTATGGGAAAAAGACGTCCTGACGGAGTGTATATCGACAACATCAACCCCTACACCAAAATTATGCCACACATCATGCCGCATCGCTACGACGCCATGAACTGGTGCAAGGTGGAAGTCTCTTGCGACGGTATCGACAAGTTTATCGCTGAGCAACGCAAGTTGGGTGTGTATTACAACTACTACAACATCGTCATGGCGGCGGTAGTGCGCGTAATGGCTATGCGCCCGTCACTTAACCGCTTTGTAAAAAACCGTCGTATCTATCAGCACAACGACGTAACGGCTAGTTTTGCCGTCAAAAAGGTGCTTAAAGACGACAGCGAAGATACGACCGTCAAACTGCATTTCAAGGGCGACGAAACGTTGCCGCAGGTCAAGCAAATGATGGACGACATCATTGCAGCCAACACGGGCAGACAAGTGTACAACAACGTCGACGACATGGCAAAGGTGATTACCAATGCGCCGCACTTTCTCATCAAATTTGTTGTAGGACTGCTCAACTGGCTTGACAACCACAACCTGATGCCCAAGAAAGTTATCGAAACAAGTCCATTCCACAACAGTTTCTTTATCACGTTTATGAAGTCTATTCACGGCGACTACCTGTATCACCATTGCTACGACTTCGGTACTACGGGATTGTTTATCGGCATGGGGCGAGAAAAGCAAGTGCCCGTGGTGGAAAACGGCGAAGTGAAGGTGGGCAAGGTGATGACGTTGGGTATTGTCTGCGACGAACGCTTTTGCGACGGTCTGTACTACGTCAACAGTATGCGTTTGCTAAAAGACTTGTTGAGCAACCCCGACAAACTGTTGGAAACAATAGACTTGTCCAAGTACGCATCTGTCAACGGGCTTGCCGTCAAGCGTGACAAAAAGAAAAAGGACAAGAAGGTAAAAAAAGCCGGGAAAGGCGACAAGCAAGCGGCAGACAATGCCGAAGTGCAATCCGACGAAGTGGTAAAAGTGGTAATCCGCGACGAAGAGTAATTGCATTTACGTCATTAAAAAATCAATACGTTCGCAAAAATTTGCGACAACAAGTGAGATTTCTCCCCTTTAGCGGCAGAAATCTCACTTTTTATGTTCTGTGTTAAATATCGGGATGCAAGAAATCCTCGCAAAGTAAATTGTTTTTTTATAATTATTTTTGTTTTGCCGTAAGATGCGTATCCGATGTCAACCCGAGTCAGGTAAAACAACAATAGGTTTTATTGAAAATGAGTTCGGTATTGTGCCGAACTCATTTTCCGAAACGTTATTTTTAATTCGTTCATTTTTTACGAAATTATAAAAAGTATAGGCTATTTAGTCGGTCGAATAGTGTATTAGTGAAATTTCAGCACGAAAAATTTTTTTATGGAAAAAGATGTTGACTTTCGTAATGTAAAGTGCTAAACTAAAAACAATGAGAGTGTGATATCGATATCACATTGAAAAATGAGCATTTCTCATACCGACAAAAACGATATTGCGTAGCGTCGGTGTTTACTGGTTCAAAATGCAGAAACAGGTATGTCTGCATGTGAAAACGGAACAAAACTTAACTACTAATCGCAGATTTCATTCGTTAATGCGGTTAGCGTTTGTTTTTTGGATATGACGACCGGGTTCTGCGTTTAATTCAATGTAAGCATAACGCCGATAGTTGTCGTTAAAATGGTTGACGTTGTTTTCTTCATTTGCGGCGTTGACTTTGTCAGGAGTATACAAAATGCAAATTT
>CAKQXG010000084.1 GCA_934281515.1 uncultured Clostridia bacterium
GGTACAAACGGTACAATGACGTTGTCGTTCTACATCTATCAACTTGTCAGCGGCGTCGGCAACGGCGGACAACAAGACGTATACCTTGCTTCGGCGGTCGGCGTCATTATGACCGTTATTTCTTTCCCGCTTGCACTGTTGGTGCGCAGAGTCGTGTACGGCAAGGAGGAAGCGTAGTATGCTAAACACTGACGTATCGTTGTCCAAAAAGAAAAAATCGATGTCTCGCAATGTTGTGTTTATCATTGCGTTTGTACTGTTGATGTTGTATACGCTGTATGTATTGTTTTTCTTTGTGTTTGCATTTGTATGTGCAACCAAGACAGACAACCATCAGTACACGCAAGACAAAATCAACAAGGTGTTGTTTGGTCTTGGCGGCGGTTTCAATCTGAAAAACTTTGTCACGGCGTTTGACCAACTGGAAAATGTAGTACAAGGTTTCTCATTCGGCAACATGCTGTGGAACTCACTATGGCGTACAATCACAAGCTCCGTTCTGTCCATTATGGCAAGTAGCATGGTGTGCTACATTTTAGTGTTTTACCGTAGTAAAATGACTAAGTTTATCTACAACCTGGGGCTGTTTGTGTCGGTGTTGCCCGTGTATGGTTCGGCAGGCTCCACCTACAGATTGATGCATAATCTGGGACTGATAAACAATCCGATTAACATGTTTGTCAGCGTAACGCTGTATGGCGGCTATTTCTTCTACATGTATGCCTTCTTCAAGTCATTTAGTTGGGAGTATGCCGAGGCGGCGTTTGTCGACGGCGCAGGACACTTCGGGGTATTTTTCAAAATAATGTTTCCCATGGCATTGCCCAGTGTGTCGGCGTTGTTCATTATGTCGTTTATTTCCGGTTGGAACGACTACGAAAGCACTCTGCTTTACATGAACAAGTACCCCAATCTGGCATACGGCGTGTATGCATTCAGCGAAAACCAAAAGTACGTAGCAAATATGCCCGGTTTGTTTGCAGGTGTACTGATTACGCTCATCCCGGTATTGATACTCTTTTTGATATTCCAGAATACCATTATGGAAAAAGTCCATTTGGGTGGTTTGAAGGGGTAAAAATCATATACGTATCGAAAAATTTGCACAAATACAAAAGTATTCTTACTCTTTAAGGAGGAACGGTTATGAAAAAAATCGTAGCAATAGTGGCGTTGTTGCTTGTGGCGGTATTCAGCCTCGGCGCATTTACCGCATGTGACAAAAAGCCCGATGAAAACACCCTTACGATCGAAGCGGTCAATCTGGGTTTCGGCTTGGATTGGTTGTACGCGCTCGCAGACGCATACAGGGCGCAACACTCCGAAATAAAAATCGACATTCAACCGTTTGTCGGTCAGACAGGTAATGATGCAGTCAACGGTCACAGCGAGGCGCTTGCCGGTTATACCGACATATTCGTCTACCGTCCTACCAATTACCACTTCAACGCTTACCAAGGTGCGGTCAACACATCCAACGGCAAAATCGATTGTTTGTATGCCGACCTTACCGGCATTTACACCGCTCCATACGAGGACAGCTCTACGATGGAGAGCAAGACTGACCCAAAAGTCGCCGACTATCTCAAGGTAAACGGCAAGTACTACGGTGTAAACTGGGTGGATGACTTTATGGGTATTGTCCGCAACAAGGACGCATGGGCAAAACTCGGTTTGACGGACGCCGACATCCCCGTCACCACGGAGGAAATGTTTGCTTTGGGCGACAAAATCAACGCCAAAAATCAAGGCGTTGCACCCTTCATTTACAGCAAAAACGAGGAGTACTACACGTCGATTTGGGATATTTGGATGGCGCAATACGAGGGCGAGGAACGTATGGAGAACTTCACGCGCGGACTTAACCCTATGGGCGAGTTTGACGAAAACCTGTACAGCTTCCCCGGACAAAAAGTTGCTTTGGAAGTAGTGGAACGCTTGCTGGAAAAAAGCGGCAAAAAGTACAAGTATCAACACGAAAACAGCGATTCTCTTAGTTTCACCGACATGCAAAGTTACTTCCTCGAGGGACAGGCGGCGTTGTGTGTAAACGGTAGCTGGCTGGAAATAGAAATGAACAAAAGCTCCGACGGTAAGAAAAGTTACAACATCGACTACATTCGTATGCCCGTTGTCAGCGATTTGATTAAACTCGACGTCGTAAAAAACGGCGGGGTGGATACCGACGCAAAACTTGCCGAAGTAATCCGTTACGTGGATGCGGTAGACGGCGGCGACGCAACCGCGACCAAACCCGACTACGCAAGCGACGAAGCCGTTGCACGCGTACGCGAAGCAAGACATTTCTCCTACGCTCGCGGCGGTAGCGATCACACTATGGTTGTTGCAGGTTGGTCGGAAAAAGTTGCTCTTGCAAAAGACTTTATCAAGTTTATGTACTCCGACGAAGGTATGAAAGTGTATTACAATGCGCAAGGAGGTATGACTTTGCCCGCAAAACTTGCAAGCGGCAGTTACGACCAATTGCAACTCAGCACATTCACGCAATCGGTGGTTAGCGCAATGAATTCGGCATACTACTCCGAACTGTGCTTTGCCAAATCTGCCAAAGTGTACTGCTTGGGAGGCGTGAGCTTTACCTACACCAACGGTAGCGGCAACTTCGTCACCGAAATGTTGGCAGGCAAAACGCCCGACGACATCATCAACGCCAACAAGGCGTACCTCAAACAAAACTGGACTACCATTGCCAACAAGTGCAAATAAACTACTTACAAATGCGGCGTGGCTTTGTAGCCACCGAGTAGCGAGGACTTATCCATGAAAAACAAAGTTTTTTCCGTTTTTGTGGCGGTAGCAATGTTGTGTTGCGTGCTGTGCGCATGTACTCCCAAGGACGACCGTGCGCCGTACGAGGTGTGGAGCACATACAACACGACAAAGGTAATTGCTCAAACTTACAAAAACGACACTTACGAAAAGCTTGCCCCGAACTTGTCCGTGCAAATGATGCGTGGCGAGTACGAAGGCGCGCAACTTGTGGTTACATTCAATAAGGGAAGCGGCAAGGTATCATTACAGGCAGGCACACTGACCGACGGCAACGGCAACGCAATCCCCGATGAAGCCGTAGCTGTGTACAGGCAAATGTACACGCAAATCGACCGCAACTACAACGGCGGCACGACGTTCGGTGCAGGTGACAAAATCCCCGATATGCTCTTGCCCGAGGCAACTGCGACTGCTTACGGCAAGGACGGCTACACGGCGGACACAAACCAAGCGTTTACGGTGGAAATTTGCTCCGACAATCTTGCTGCGGGTGTGTACACGGGCAACTTCGTGTTGACGGTGGACGGCGAACAAACGCTTGTGCCCGTTTCCGTCACGGTGTGGGACATAGAACTTGACGGCAAAAGCGAGTTTATGTCAAGTTTTCTCATTTACCGCGAGTATATGGCTTACGGCGAGTACCGAAACGACAAGCAAATCACCGACAATTACGTGGAATTTTTGACTCGTTACAACGTCGACAGCTACGTCGTGCGTGACAACTACGAGGCGGAACGTTTCACCGAAAGTTTGCAAAATTACGTAACAAACAAGAGTATGACAAGCATTGTTATACCCGTGGACTTCCCTCTCAATTACGTTGCAAGCAGGGGAAACTCGCAGTTTGACGAGGCGATACGCTATCTTACCGAGCTTGCCGTTGCCAGCACCGACGAGTACTGCTTGGCAGAGCATGCCTACTTTTACCCTTCCACCTACGACGAAGCGGACATTGTGCCCGAGCGCGTAGCTAAGGCAGAGGAGTTTTTCGCCGAGGGCGGGTTGTACTTCCAAACGCTGGATGCGGCGGTGGAAGCGTTGCAAAACAACGAAACCTATCTTGCAAAGCCTGCCGCACTGCGCGAGCGTATCGAGCAAGCAATCCGCAATATACCGGCAGTGTTTACCAACGTCAAGTACATCGCCGATTGGGTTGCCAACCTTACCGACGCAACATTCTGTCCGTATGTAAGCGTGTACGACAACTACGCCACACTGCAACGCTACCAAGACGAGGCGGTAGGCGTAAACGGCAATTTGTGGACGTACACTTGCAACGCAACAAACTACCCCTATCCTACGTTGGACATCGACGACGTGTCGCTCGGTATACGAGTAAACGGTTGGTTCAACAAGGCATACGGCATCAACGGTTACTTGTATTGGGCGGTCAACAAGTATTACAGCAATTTCGACGATCATCCCAATGCGCACGTAAATCCCTATGACGACGCATATCGCGGCGGACACAGCAACGGCGATGGTTGGTTGCTGTACCCCGGTGCATATTACGGTAGCGAGTATCCCTTTGCCACGGTGCGTTTGGCGGCGTATCGCGACGGCGTGGACGACTACAACATGCTTACCGTGTACGAACGCAAACTAAACGCAATTGCCGACAAATACGGCATTGAAATCAACTTTGCCGACTACGTGACCGACCTGTACGAACAACTGTTTAGCGGCGCGGTGGTGTACGAAAATATCGACAAAGTTTTGTACGAGGCGCGCGCCGAACTTGCTCGTCGTATTTTGGACTTGAACAATGCCGACAACTTGCTTGTTGCAAGCGTGCGTGACGGCGACCAAACGACGGTGAACGTGTATTCCATCGAGGAAAACATCAAGATCGACGGCAAAAAGGTGCAGGGTGCGGCTTGTGGCGACGGATTCCGTTACACCGTGACCAACGGTGCGGAGCAACACACATTTGAAATCGAAACAACCGTGCGTAAGATAAGCTACAACGTTGCTGCACACGTAACGCTGTCTTGCGCTTCGGCAAAGCTGTCCGAAGGTAGCACTTTTGACACGGAAACGAAATCTTTTACTATTAAAGCCATAGATGGCGAATTGAGGGATTTGTATCGTCCCTACATTCGTTTGGCAGTCAAAAACGTCAAACGTGGCACGAAATTGTACTTCGAGTACGTCAATTTGTCCGACGAGGAAGCGGAAATCCGTATTAGATTGAAAAACATCGACGGCACAAACGTGGAAGTTTCCACCAACTATTGCAAGGGCAACTCGTCAAGAAAAGTAGCAATTACTTTTGCAAACGATATCGATTGGAGCAACGTTGCATATGTTGAAATCAGTTTCGACAACGTGGTGTTGCGTGACGGCGCGTACGTGCTTGCACCCGACCGACATATTGGGTTGTCCGACCTGTGGTTGGACGTAATGTAGAGGAGGTGCGACATGAACAAGAAAATCAATCGGTTGTGCCTTTTGCTTGCGTTGCTTGCCGTGGCGTGTTTTGCGTTTGCGGCATGCGACAAAACCGACGATCCTACGCCTAAGCCCCAACCTACCGACCCTACGCTTGTTACAAGCTTTGAAAATATGGATGATTTGTACGCTCTCACTGCGATTGAAATCGCACCCGACGACGAGTACAAATTGAGTGTCAACACGGACAAAAAGTACGTCAGTGACGGCGATGCGAGTTTGCGTTACACTTTCGCCGCAGGTAGCTCGCATTTGTTTTGCCAATACCTTGCGGACAGTCATTTGCCCCAACTTGACGTAGCCAAACTCAAAGCTGTTTCGGTGGACTTTTTCAACACGAGTGACAGCGCACAAAACGTAACGTTGTCCGTCACCACAAGTAGCGGCGCGGCACTGTTCAGCAAGCAACAAGCACTTGCCCCCAACGCAAAAACGACCGTCGTTTACGACGAGTTAGGGTCGTTTTCGTACAAGAAAAAAGCAAACGTAGCAGGATTTTCATTCCGTTTTGATGTGGAAAGCCCTGTTACGATCTACGTGGACAACATGCGCGTAACCGTCGGTGCAAGCGATGTGCCGCCGGAGGACTTCAACGCATTTACCGAAGGCATTGTAAACGTGCCGGAACAGCCCGTAACAGCGGAAACTCTCGATCGGAACATTGCGTTTCTGGATGCCGTCGGCTATGCCCGACAACTTTACAACGGTCTTGACGACAAAAACGCGGCAAAAGCGGCGAATGTCGCCCTGCTTGAAAAATACGAAACATTGGCAAACGGTTACGCCGCACTGTACACTCCGCGTAACGACACCGATATTGTCGACAAGTGGGAGTACGGCGTAGGGCTTACAGTAGGCACCGACATCGATGACGAGTATGGCGCGTTGTGGCAAATAGCCGTCAACGCCAAGCGTGACGGGCAGCAAAGTTTCAGGTTTACGGACGTGTCTGTGGATGGCTTCGGCGAAGCGGTTTTGTATGTGTACAACCCTACCGAGTACAACCTGGAATACAGGTTAAGCGGCGGTTGGCAAAGCTTCGGCGTGCAACACGGTAAATTGCCTGCAGGCACGTGGAGTCAAATTACTCTTAACGCAAGTTTTATTGAAAAGGACGCTGTCGGCTCGTTGTTTGTCATCATATATCGTATGGAAAACGGCGTTCGTAAGCCATTTGACGGCGTGTTTGGGTTCAGCGCATTGTATGGTGTACCTGCAAACATTTCTGCACAACCGGTAATTGACCGTATCGAAGCTTTGCCGCAAATTGCCGACATCGCTCTTGCCGACAAAGCCACAGTGGAGCAAATACGCGCTTTGTACGACGAATTGTCAAGGTCGGCGCGTTCGGCTGTAACCAACTACGACAAGCTCGCCAAGGCGGAACAAAAGATAGCTTCGTTTGAAGCAAATGCCTTCGACGATCAAGTAAATGCCCTGCCCGTAGTAACTGCCGAAAATGCCCTTGCGGTGTACACATCGGTGCGAAATCTTTACAAACAATACGAAACTCTTTCCGATATTGCCGTAGGACTTGTAACAAGTCTTGACAAACTGCACTCGGTGGAGTCGAACGTGCGCCAATATATGCCACGTGTGGTCAAAGACATGGTAGACGGGTTGCCGCAAGTAAAAGATTTGGTAATGCCGAAGATGTACGACGACATTACGTTGGCAATCGAGCTGTACAACGAGCTGTCTGCTACAGACAAGGCTACAGTGGATGGCAACAAGCTTGCATCGCTCACCGACGTGGTGCGCAGATATACGGAATTAAAACCGTCTTTTGACGACGACAAAATCCCGACGGCATTCCGCGGATATGAAAAATACTACTTGCTTATCTACAACCCTACAAATACCGCAGCCAAGTTCTTTTACCAAAGCGGTAAAGATTGGAAGGGGTGTGCGCCGACCGATTTGCCTGCAAAGGCGTGGACATGTGTCGAATTGGAACGTTATGCCGCCGAGTACGGCAACATTTACACCTACATCGACGACAAGTCTGCCAATATGTCTGCCGACGGTTGGCAGTGTCGTGTGTTCGGATATGTCGACAGTGACGCCGACAAGCAAAAGCTTGCCGCATTCTACGAGTTGTTGGACGGTTTGCCCGATTCTGCCGACGTAACGCTTGCCGACAGCGACAAAATTACTGCCGTGCGCCAAGCCTACGACGATCTGTCCGACTATGTCAAAAGCCTTGTCGACTCCAAACGTCTTGTCAGGCTTACTCAAGCCGAACAAAGACTTGCGGAACTTGTCGGGCAGGACGAATTAAGTAAGTTTAATGCGGCTGTCAACGCGCTGTCCGACAGTTCCACGGGCGCGGATGTTTACAATGTGTTGTGGTTGTACGTCAATTTGAGTGAAACCGTCAAGTCGATGGTAACTGCTGAAACAACGGACAGACTCGACGCCCAAATCAATCTGCACGGCACAGACGTCGTTGCCGAGCTTGACAGGCAAATTGCCGCGCTTTACCAAGTGTGCGACTACCCCAAAGACAACGCCGTATGTCTGGCATTGTATGCTGTGTTTAAGGCTATTCCCAAGGATATACGCAATGCGTTGATCAACAAAACCATGCTCGGCGAATTGTACAACACTGCAAACTCCGTCAGGACAGTGCTTGTGCCAGACGGTCAGGCGAGTAAGGACGAAATATATGGCACGGTGCACAAATTGTATGTTGCCGCCGAACAAAAAGGCGAAGCAAACCTTATGTTTAAGTTGCCCAAAAACGTTGCCGCAAATAAAAGGATTGTGTTTTATCTGTACTGTCCGCAAGGCGCAAACGAGGCAAGATTGTACTTTGCCGTCGACAACGGCAGTTGGACGACGAGCGACAAACAGTCCGTTACCGTTACTAAACAGGGTTGGCTTCGCGTGGAGTTTGATGCAACTATCGTACAAAACACTTACGACAGTTATTGGTACATCTACACCAAAGACAGTACGTTGCCCGAACAGCAAGGCTGGCTGATAAGTGACATATACGCCTATTAAAATGTGCTTTAAGTAGCGTTGTACTACTGAAACTTACAACAAATTACAAAACAAGGAGAAACGCTATGAACAAAAAACTTTCGCTGTTGCTGTGCTTTGCGGTGTTGGTTGTGTGTTTGCTTGGTGCCGTGGCGTGTGAGATTGTGGACACGCACGAACACGATTACGTCGAGCATGCTGCTGTTGCCGCTACGTGCGATACGGCAGGCAACGAACTGTACTACACCTGCAAAGGTTGCGACAAGATGTTCGACAAAGACAAACAGGAAATTACCGCAGTCCCGACAATCGCGGCAAAGGGACACTCTTATACCGAACATGCCGCAGTGATTGCAACATGCACATCGGACGGTAACGAACTTTACTACACATGCGATGTTTGCAACAAGATTTTCGACAAGGACAAGGCGGAAATCGAAGCAATACCCACTGTGGCAAAGGGCGAACACGGCTACACCAAAGTGGAAGCCAAAGTGGCAACTTGCAACGAATCCGGTAACGAAGAGTACTACACATGCGCAGGTTGTAACGGACTGTTTGACAAGGACAAAAAGTCCATTACGGCAATACCTGTAATCCCTGCCAAAAACCATGCATTACACAAGGTCAGCTCAGTCGCGCCTACTTGCGAGCAACCAGGTAACGAAGAGTATTACACTTGTGACAACGGTTGTGGAACATTGTTTAGCGCGGA
>CAKQXG010000085.1 GCA_934281515.1 uncultured Clostridia bacterium
GACAAGAGTAGCGATGTCATTTCTTTCTTTGCCGGGATGTTGCACAAATCGGGTGCAAAAATAGCACTTAACACGCAAGTCGATAGCATAGTATATCAGGAAAATGGGTTTTTATTAACTACTATTACTGACATAGTAAAGCAAAACGAGCATTTTGACCGTGTGATCGTGGCTACGGGCGGAGTGTCATATCCATTGACCGGCAGCACGGGAGAAGGCTTGCGTTTCGCTCGCGAGACGGGGCACAAGGTGGTGCCCAACAAGCCCGCGCTGTGTCGCATACTGTGCAAAGATACTGCCGATCTGGAAGGTCTGTCACTGAAAAACGTACAAGTAGGCGTGGTTGACGGCAACGGCAAAGTGCTTGCCGAAGAGTTTGGCGAGATGTTGTTTACCGACGACGGCGTAAGCGGACCTGCCGTACTGACGTTGTCCAGTCGCATCAACAAATACGATTTGCACGGAGCCTTGTTGTGTATCGACTTGAAACCTGCGCTTACTGCGGACAAGTTGGACGACCGTGTTTTACGGGATTTTGCCGAGCGCATGAACAAAAACTTCAATCGTTCGTTGGACGCTTTGTTGCCGCAACGATTGTGTGACAAGGTGGTGGCTCGTTCGGGGATACCTGCCGAGCAAAAGGTAAATCAGATTTCTTCCAAACAACGCGCCACACTTGTGTCGGTGCTCAAATGCCTGTCTTTTCCGATTGTAGGGTTGGACGACGTAAAACACGGCATTGTGACTTCGGGCGGCGTTGACGTGTCCCAAATCAACCCTTCCACAATGGAAAGCAAAATTTGCAAGGGACTGTATTTTGCAGGCGAAGTGCTGGATGTGGACGGTTACACAGGCGGCTTTAATATACAAATAGCAATCAGCACGGGTTACGCGGCAGGACTTGCGGCGGCCGACTAAGATCAGGTTTCTTTAAACGACGAAAATGACCTTTGCTTGTTGCTGTCGGGTACCACTAAACGAAAAAACGGTCTGATGTAAGCACTTCACCGACCGATTTCAGCGAAATGCCTTATAAAGTTAAAGGAAGTTTTAGTATGCTGTACATTCGCGGAGCCATTACGGCAGACAACACAACCGATGACATCGGCGGCAAAGCCGTCGAGTTGGTCACTCAGATACTTGCGGTCAACGACCTTGCCGTTTCTTCGGTCTCGGCAATGTTGTTTACTGTGACAAAGGATCTTACTGCGGCAAACCCATGCACGGCGGTGCGCAAAACGTTGGCAGCCGACAGCGTTGCCTTTATGTGCATGCAGGAGGCAAACTTTGATGGCGCGATGCCGAGTTGCATACGCGTACTTGTCATTGCCGAAGGCGACGGCGAACCCCGATTTGTCTATTCGGGCGGCGCACAAAACTTGCGCAAGTAGCAGCCGCATTTGCACAACGTATTTCATTGCATTTTCAGTCACGCAACATATAATATGTAGGTCAGTGCTCGCGGCGCAAGGCGTTTCGGAGCAAATTTCGCGGTCGACGTTACGTATTGACCGAAGTAAAAGCCACCAACAGTCGTATGCTTGTCTATCGACGTCGGCACTCGTCCCGCAATTGCGTGGCAAAACAAATATAGGAGTATCTATGGCAAAAAAATTCTGTTTGTTTCTTGCCAGCATAGGCAAGGGACTGCTTAAACCGTTTTTCCCCGTCAAGGTGTTTGGCGACAAAAACATACCCAACAAAAAAAGCCTGATTGTGGCAAATCACGTATCGGGCTGGGATCCGATAATCTTTTCATTGTGTACCAGGGGTATTCATCCATTTGTGTACAAGGCGGAGTTCCGCAAAAGCGCCTTTCTGCGCTGGGCGTTTGACGGATTGGATTGTATCCCGGTCAAGCGCGGCGATGTCGACCTTGCTTCCAGTCGTAAAATCATCGAAATGCTGGATTCCGACAAGTCCGTCGCGCTCTTTCCCGAAGGTACGCGCAATCCCAACATCGACTGTCTGCAAAAGTTTCGTACGGGCGCGGCGTTGTTTGCGCTGAAAACTCATGCGCCGATTCGTCCTTATTATATATGGGACAAAACCAAGGCTTTCCACAAAAATTACATAATTATCGGCGACGAATTCACGCTCGAGGAGTTCTACGATCGTCCGCTTGACAAACAAACGCTCAACGAGGCTACCGAAGTAATCAAGCAAAAGATCGAAGAGTTGCGCGTTCAACTGAACGAAATTCTTGCAGCCAAAGGCGTAAAACGTCGCAAGCGTACAAAGAAAGAAATCGAAAAGACCGAGGCATACAACCGCAAACAACAAAACTTGCAAAAGCGCATTGCCGAGCAGTCTCGTCAGGACGTTACCGAACAACCGATCGACGGGGCAGAATCGACGGCGGTACAATCCGACCCAACGGAGGACAACGCTTGATAAAGTTCTGGCTGCCCAAAGAGTTGGGATTCTGCGCAGGCGTGCGTGCAGCGGTGGACAAAGCGTTGTCGGTTGGCGGCAAAGCCTACTGTCTGGGCGCGATAGTGCATAACGAGCAAGTGATCGGGCAACTTGCCGACAGCGGCGTAACTACCGTCAACGACATTGCCGATGTGCCGAACGGCGCAACGATGATTATCCGCGCTCACGGCGAGCCGCCCGAAACCTATGCCGAGGCGCAACGTCGCAACATAAAGGTGGTGGACGCAACCTGTCCGTCGGTCAAAGCGATACAGAAACGTGCCGCCGACTACCACGCTCGCGGCTATACGATAATTCTTGTCGGCAACGCCGCTCACCCCGAAATACGCGGTATCAACGGGTGGTGCGACAACAAAGCCATTGTCACCGACGGAAAGACGAAAATAACCGTTCCGCCGTGTGAAAAAGCGCTTGTAATGTTTCAAACGACCTATGATACCCGATTTTTTGAAAAAAGTTTACAAAATATTTCAACAGACGGGGTCAAAACGCTTGAAATATTCAACACAATTTGTTATACTACTACGGTAAGGCAGTATTATGCCCAAATCCTATCCCAAAAGTGCGACCTTGCAATAGTGGTCGGCGACGAGTGTAGCAGCAATACAAAGCGACTGTACGACATTGCCGCAAGCAACACAAGGACGATACTGACGGACGGAAGCGTGCGTGACATTGACCTTACGGAAACAAGAAACGTATGTTTCATTTCAGGCGCATCAACTCCGACCGAGTTGATCAAGGGGGTTTTTGAAAGAATGATTGAAGAAACAAAAGACACCGCAGTTGAAACTGCAGTATCCGACGAACAAGTCGTGATTGCTCCGGAAGCAACAGTTGCATCCGAAGAAGAAAGAGTAATGGACAAAGACGAAGCTATGCTTGCAAAAGCAGTATCGGAGATGAAAGAAGGTCACCGCTACAAGCTTGGTCAAAGAGTTAAGTGTCGCGTAGTGCTTGTCAGCGATGACGGCGTATATGTGAGCATCCCCAGCTCTAAGAAAGAAGGCTTTATTCCTAACGAAGAATTGGCTATGGACGGCAACTTCGATGCCGTTAAACGCGATTTGAACTCCGAATCCGTACTGGAATGTGCGGTCATTTCTCTTGACAAGGGTATTACGCTTTCCAAAAAGGCTATCGACGAGCGTTACAAGGACGACGAACTTGTTGAAGGCATCAAGGCCGGCAACGAATTTGAATGCGTTATGTCTCGCGTTGGAAAGGAGTGCCTGACGGGCAAACTCGGCAGCTACACGGTAATCGTGCATGCGTCTCAAATCAAGATCGGTTATGTAAAGAATCTTGAACAATATGTCGGCAAAAAGCTTCGTCTCGTAGTTACCTCTCCCGATAAAGTTGATGACGCCAAACATGTCATATTTGCCAGCCAAAAGGCAATTCTCCTTGCCGAAAAGAAAGCCAAGGAAGATGAATTTTGGAACAACATCGAAGTTGACGAAATCGTGGAAGGCAAAGTGCTTCGTTTTGCACCCTTCGGCGCATTTGTCGACGTGCGCGGTTTCGACTGCCTGGCACACACCAGCGACCTTGCTTGGTTCCATGTCAACAATCCTGCCGACGTGTTGGAAATCGGCAAAACCTACGAATTTGTCGTGCTTGCACTCGATCGCGAAAAGAATCGCGTATCTTTGGGTTACAAGCAACTGCAACCCCAACCTTGGGATCTTGCGGCTGAGAAATTCCCTGTAGGCGCACGCGTAGTCGGTAAGGTTGCCCGCATCCTGCCCTTCGGCGCATTTGTCGAACTCGACGACCATATCGACGGTTTGCTGCATGTCAGCAACGTAAGTTGGGAATGGCTTGACGACATCAACAAGGCACTCAAGATCGGTGACGAAATCGAAGTAGAAGTGCTTGAGTTTGACGCCGAGCATAAGCGCATCACTCTGTCACGTAAGTCTTTGCTGGAAAAACCGGCTAACCTCGGTCACAACGACAACCGCGACGAGTAAGCAAACAATTTGTTAATTTACCGTGTACTGAGATTTCGGACGACTCCGACCGATTTCTCGGTTTGCGGTGTAAAAATTCAGGAGGAAACATCATGACAAAACAAGAAATCATTGCCAAGTACGGCAGAAAGGAAGGCGACACAGGCTCTCCCGAAGTGCAAATCGCATTGCTCACCGAGCGTATCAACCACCTCACCGAGCACCTGCGCACACACCAGAAGGATCACCACAGCAGACGCGGTCTGTTGCAAATGGTCGGTCACAGAAAGGGTCTGTTGGACTACCTCAAACAAACCGATATTGAAAAGTATCGTCAAATCATCGCCGACTTGGGCTTGAGAAAGTAACAAAAGCAAGGAGAAAGGGCTTGGATTTGCCTCGCCCTATCTCCTTTTTTTGTGTATTTTCTCGAAATTTTGTTGTGCTTATGCGTTGTATGTGCGCTTTTTGTGCGACAAAACAGTAGTAATCATCGTTGTGGCAGTAATACAAGGGTTTGCATACCTGTATTGCCAATCGCAACGCTTTGCGAGTGACGGACGCAAAGGGACGGTCGGACTGTTGTCAAGTTGGGTATATTTGCTTTCGGGCAAGTCGCTATTTGAAACATGTCGTCACCGTCGACAAAAGTCGTCTTTTACGGAATGTGAACAATGCGCAAAATGCGCAGTAGAACATTCGTGGGAAATATTGTGGTAAGGAGAATAATTACAAAATGCAACAATTCAAAAAAACAGAAGGACAAATCGGAAATAGAAAGTACTACATTTTCGAAATGGAAGTCGGCGGTCGTCCCGTACAAGTGGAAATAGGCAAGTACGCCGAACAAGCAAACGGCAGCTGTATGGTACAATGTGGCGAAACAGTCGTAATGACCAACGTAACGCTTGCAAAACAACCCCGTGACGGTATTGATTTCTTCCCTCTCGGCGTAGACTTTGAAGAAAAGATGTACTCCGTAGGTAAAATCCCCGGTGGATTTAAAAAGCGCGAAGGTCGTGCAAGCGACAAAGCTATCCTGACAAGCCGCCTTATCGACCGCCCGATCCGTCCGTTGTTCCCCAAGGGATTCCTGAACGACGTTTCGGTTATCGCTACGGCTATGTCCGTTGAACCCGACATCCAACCCGAAGTGTATGCCATGATGGGCAGCAGCATTGCTTTGTCTATTTCCGACATTCCCTTTGCAGGTCCCACAGGCAGCGTGGTAGTGGGTTATGTCGACGGCAAGTATATCATCAACCCCACGCAGGAACAGAAGGAACGCAGCCGTCTGAACCTTAACCTTGCAGGCACCAAGGACGCTATCATGATGGTAGAAGCCGGCGCAAACGAGATTTCCGAAAAGGAAATGTTGGACGCGATTATGTTCGGTCACGAAGCCATCAAAGAACAATGCGCCTTTATCGAATACATTCGTAACGAAATCGGCAAACCCAAGGCTGACATCGAACTTCACCTGCCTTCGGCACACAGCGAAGAAATCATTCGCCCCTACGCCGATCAGATGTTGACCGACGCGCTCAAAACGTTTGACCGTTACGAACGTCAAGCCAACCAGGACGCAGTGGAAGCCGCTTGCCGCGCTCACTTTGCAGAAACCAATCCCGAAGTGCTTGACGATCTCGGCGACGTGCTGTACAAGATGACCAAGGAAAAGGTTCGCGCGCGCATCCTCAACGAAGGTATTCGTCCCGATGGCCGCGGACTTACCGAAATCCGTCCTATTTGGTGTGAAACAGGTATTCTTCCTCGCGTTCACGGTAGCGGTGTGTTTACTCGCGGTATGACTCAGGTTATCACCACGGCAACGCTCGGCACCATCAGCGAAGTGCAGAAGCTTGAAAACCTGGACGAACTTGACACATTCAAGCGTTACATGCATCACTACAACATGCCCGGTTACTCCACAGGCGAAGCTAAACCTTTGCGTAGTCCCGGACGTCGCGAAATCGGCCACGGCGCACTTGCAGAACGCGCATTGGAACCCGTCATTCCGTCGGAAGAAGAGTTCCCGTACGCAATCCGCACCGTTTCGGAAGTCGTTTCCAGTAATGGTAGCACATCGCAAGCCAGCATTTGCGGCAGCACGCTTGCCCTTATGGATGCAGGCGTACCCATCAAGGCACCTGTTGCAGGTATCGCCATGGGTTTGATGAAGAGCGAAGACGGCAGCAAAGTTGCCATTTTGTCCGATATTCAAGGTCTCGAGGACTTCCTCGGCGATATGGACTTCAAGGTTGCAGGTACCGCAAAAGGTATCACAGCAATTCAGATGGACATCAAGATCAAGGGTATCGACGAGGACATTTTGTCCCGTGCTTTGGAACAAGCTCGCCAGGGTCGTTTGTTCATTCTTGACCAAATGCTTAAAGTTTTGCCCGCTCCTCGCAAGGAAATGTCCAAGTACGCACCCAAGATCATCAGTTTCAGCATTGATCCCGACAAAATCAGAGAGGTTATCGGTAGCGGCGGCAAGGTAATCAACAAGATTATCGAAGAAACAGGCGTCAAAATCGACATCACAGACGACGGCACAGTGTTTATTGCAACAGCCGACGCCGAAATGTCCGACAAGGCAAAGCGCATGGTGCTTGCCATTGCCAAGGATCCCGAAGTTGGCGAAGAGTTTACGGGTAAGGTTGTCCGCATACTTGACTTCGGCGCGTTTGTGGAACTTGCTCCCGGCAAGGACGGCATGATTCACATCAGCAAGCTTGCCAAGACTCGCGTAGAAAAAGTCACCGACGTTGTCAACATCGACGACACCGTAGTAGTCAAGGTAATCAAGATTGACGAAAAGGGACGTATCGACCTTAAACTTGTCAAGAAACTGTAAGAGTACTCACAAGACAAACTTAAAACAACAATTGAAGCGGAGTGTCGAGTTATCGGCACTCCGTTGTTCTTTTAGTTGACGTCCGAAGTAAATTTGTTTACGTTGATTTTTTTTTTTAAATGTGCTGTGAACAACCAATGCGATTTATCTTCCTGCATTATTTTCATTATTTATTTTACAGCGCATACAATAATGCGTGGGAGTTTTGTTGTGGGACGAAAGGTGTTTGTAAATGTGTTTGCCAATGTGGTGTTGGTGGCGGTTGTGGCAAGTCTCGCAGTGCTTACCGTCGGCGGCGCAACGGTCGGTGTGTTTAAAAGCAAGGATAATGCGCCTGTGTACCGCGGCAACAGCAAGGACGGCGTATCGCTGATGGTCAACGTTTACTGGGGTACGGAATATATCGACGGATTTTTGGACATATTTGACAAGTACGATGTTCACGCAACTTTCTTTGTGGGCGGTAGTTGGGCAGTTGCCAATCCCGACGTGCTTGCGGCAATTGTTGCCAAAGGTCATGAAATAGGCAACCACGGATACTTTCACAAACAACACTCCAAGTTGACGCTGGAACAAAACGTCGACGAGATTGAAAACTGCGGTAAAGTGGTGTGGCAACTTGTCGGCGTTCAACCGACGTTATTTGCGCCGCCGTCGGGAGACTTCGGCAATACAACACTGTCTGCCGCGGACAAACTGGGATACAAAACGATCATGTGGTCTCGCGATACAATCGATTGGCGCGACAAGTCTGCCACTGTGGTATACGAACGCGCGACAAAAAACACCGCTCCCGGCGAATTGATTTTGATGCACCCCACGCAACATACTTTACAAGCGTTGGAAAAAATAGTACAATATTATCGAGACAAAAACATCAGACTTGTGACGGTGGGGGAAAATATTTCTTGATCCTGTCTTATCAAGGGGCAGGAGCAAACTATAAGTAACGTTTACGTTGCTTGCCGCGCTGCCGAGATGTCCGAATGATGTTTTGCAATAAGAATAAATACATCCGGAGAAAATAAAACTATGGAATTTGTCAAAAGATACCCTAACGGTCTGCGGCTTGTCGCCAAACGCATGGAAGGTTTTTACACAGTCAGTTTCGGCATATTTGTCAACGTAGGCAGCGTGTGCGAAAAAGACAAAGAAAACGGATTCTCTCACTTTGTCGAGCACTTGCTGTTTAAGGGTACGCCCACTCGTACGGCACTGCAAATCAGCGAAGAAATGGACGACATCGGCGCAAGCATGAACGCATTTACCAGCAAAGAAATGACCTGTTTCTACACCAAAAGCGTTGCCGAAGACCTGGAAAAATGCATTGAAGTATTGTCCGATATGTACCTTAACGCTAGCTTTCCCGAAGGCGAAATGGACAAGGAGCGCGGCGTGGTATTGGAAGAAATCAATATGTCTGCCGACACACCGGAGGACGTAAGTTACGATTTACTCTCGCAGGGACTTTATTTCAACCAGCCCTTGGGCAAAACTATTCTCGGAAACCCCGAAAATATAAAATACTGTGACAGACATAGTATCTCCGAATACAAGTCAAAACACTATTATCCTGCCAATACGGTCATTTCGGTGGTCGGAATGTTCGATTTTGACCAACTTGACAAATGGATCGTCAAATATTTCGGCGCAGAGGTGCCATCGACCGCCGTTGC
>CAKQXG010000086.1 GCA_934281515.1 uncultured Clostridia bacterium
AAGCTACACAATGCCGCAACGGTGCCGTCCTCACCGCACACACCGTGACAACAATTGACAGCGACATCGATATGTATCTTGCGCCCGACAAACAGTCCGCGGCGCAATGCAACGGCACTTTCGCCGAAACAAAAAACTACCTTTTTGCGAAACTTGCGGTTGTGTCCTCGTGGAGACACGTCGTTGCCAACCAAATACGGCACGTTGTTTTTGTCAAAGTACACGCCGTACAAATTGTCGGCAAAGTGTCCCCTTGCAAGGCACGCCGTTACAACGGATATGTCGTGTTCCGAACTTTTACCGCCGTAGATCATCAGTACATTCATGCTTTTTACACTCCGTTTTCAATTTCTTTTTGTATAAAAAATCACTATACGTATTTGCTTTTTTGCGTATTGTGTTATATATCCATTCGATTGCCGTTTTACAAAATAGGCAAATCGGGAAGGTCGTTTTGGTAGTACAAAATATCGCCTTTTCCGATGTAGCGTAGTGCCTTGTCGGTTGCGTCGGCAAGGCTGTCGGCATACAGCACTGTGGTACATGTATCGCGCAGACCTTCTGCCAGATACCGACTGTTTTGTCCGCACAACACCGCCACGTGAAATACACCGCCCAACAATTGTCCGCACCTGACGTTGAGTTGCCTTGCCTGTTTACCGCCTTCAACAATGCCTTGCGCAACAACCACTCTGTTGCAATCGAACTCTGCAAGGGTTTGACAACTGTTTTCTACGCCCTTTATGCCTGCGTTGTAACTGTCATCCACAATAAAGAAACCGTTTGCCTGTCGCACTTCCATTCGATGCGGCGTTTGTGTTATACGTGCGGAATTTACTACCACCCGTTCAAGCGGCTGCCCTAGCGCAAGACACATCTCTGCACAAATTGCAAAAGTGTCGGGCGCGTAGTCGGCAATCTGCGGCAACTTGACATTGTAGCAATCGCCTTGTTTGTCACAAACAGTCAATTGTTGTCCCGTCATGTCTAGGCTTGTCACTTCAATCGTCAAACTTGTCCCCGAAACGACCTTACGACAAACACCTTTCGTCCAGTCGCGAACAATCTCGTCGGCGCCGTTAAGCACGCACACACCGTTTTCGGGCAACCAATCGAGCAGAGATGACTTTTCCTTGACGATATTGTCCAAACTGCCAAAAGTCGCAATATGTTGAGGACACACTCCGACAACTATGCCATACGTCGGACGATACAACCTGCACAACTCGGCAATGTCACCGACCTGCCTTGCGCCAAACTCCAGCACAAGGTACTTGCAATGCAGTTCGGCACCGTTAATGTAGCGAGCAATCCCAAGCGGCGTATTAACGTTACCGCCCGGGCAGCATGCGTTGTCCAACAATTCGGTCAGCATGTTTTTTACACCCGTTTTGCCGTAGCTACCCACCACGGCGACAACCGTCACGCCGCTATGTTGCAGTTTGTTTGTTGCCAAATTTATGTACCGTTGATTAATTTTCCACTCTACGGGTAACATCACTGCCCAACTGACAATTGTCAGCACCGGTACAAACACAACGCCAAACCACACTGTCGCGGCACACAATCCGACGGACAAAGCGGCAAAAACCAACAGCATACGTACCACTCTGGGCGTGTATTTCAGCGTACACTTGCGGCGTACAAATACCGTCGCTACGCCTACAGACAACAACGGCAAAACGGCAATCCACTGTGGCAAGCGGAACACAAACAAGGCAATCTCCACCCCTTGACAAATTGCCAACAATACAAAATGCCAACCGACAAAGTATTTGCAGCACCTTACGGGGCGATATGCCGCGGCTTGCAGCACGCGAAAGCACTCTGTCGAGATCGCAGTCAGACATACGGCGCTACAAAATGCGACAATCACGATTAGCCCTCCCGAACAAAAGTCGTTATCAGTCGTGCAAAAGCAGTCGGACTGTAAAACAACGCAAAGTGGTCGCCGTCAATCGCTTGCAAACTTGCATGTGGCAGCATGCGTGTAAGTCGCTCGGCATGGCGAAGAGTAGTTTCTGTATCCTCCCGCCCGTTGACCACTAATACGCTACATGGTACACGGCGGATATAAGACGTCAAGTTGCCGTTGACTACCTTTACAAACGTGTTCCGCAATTCGGGCGGACAAGCGTTGTAGTCAGCGCTACCGTGACCCGTCGGCGCACTGTCGCCCACAAAACGTCTTAAAGCCTTTGCCGCCTTATAGTGAGCAACCCTGAACCATCGTTTTATGCTAGGCGAACGCAATGCGGCAGGTGCGAAAAACAACATTTTGTCGCATAAGTGCGGATAGGTTGCCGCAAGCACAGTCGCCACTCTGCATCCGAAACTGTGCGCCACAATCGTTGCATGCTGTATGTTGTATTGCAAAAACAACATACGTACCGCCTCGGCGTAGTCGGCAACCGTCCAACCCGATGTCGGCGGCATAGGGCTGCGCCCGAATCCGTTAAAATCGGGCATCACATTGTAAAAGTGCGGCAAGAAACGTACCGTCGGCAAAAAGCACTCGCCGTTAGTGCCCCAACCGTGCAGGTAAACAATCGTTTGCTCGCCGCTACCGAAAAAGTTACAATGCACGTTTGCCTCCCTGTGCAATATTCTATGTGTTTTTGCTTGTGTTTGTTACCGACACACTAGACAAAAAAGCAAACAGTAATTCACTCTACTGTCTGCTTTTTTACATACGTACATGCTTTCAGTCTACAAAATAAATGTGCCTATATGCAAAACCGTTTCTTATTAAAATCCGTTAAGTACGTTAAAAGTGTTGTCGGTTGTAGTGGTAGTTGTGATTGTACGATTGTTATTGCAGCAACGTGACCAATAGCAATTGAACAGCAGTATCACAAATGCTATCACCAGTCCGGTTGTGGTAGACAGTCGCTTGTCTTTGTCCAACACAGCGTACAACAGTAACAAATACAGCAAGCTTCCCGAAATATTCATACTATTCCCCTTTGATTTGACAAGATTAGTCGTTGTTCTACAATATGTGTCGAAATTCGACATTGTGCGTGTTTTACAATGTTTTTATCAAAAAATGTGCACATGAACAGTTGTCGATAGCCGCATATGTATTGCATCCATTGTTTTGCGGCTGTCTACCGGCCGTCACACAACCTCCGACAAGCAACACCACTGCCACAACTAGTTTACGTGCAAAGGAGAGAAATATGCTTACTGCCACACCGCAAATACTCGATGATATGGATTGTTACCTGCCCGATACCCCTTCCGTTGCAAAGATTGCCGCATTCTTCGCTTTGCTTGCCGACCCGTCGAGAGTCAAGCTGTTGTCTGCGCTTGCTATCAGTCCGCTGTGCGTTACCGACCTTGCGGAAATCGTCAAAATGAACCAAACCACCGTGTCGCACCAATTACGTTTGCTACGTACAATGAACATAGTGTCCACACAACGCACGGGTAAAATCGTCAAGTACAAATTGTCCAACCCCAAAATAAACGAAATTTTGCTTGTTGGCGTGGAATATTTGGGATTTTGAGTTTTAGAAATAAATGTAGGGAGAAACCTTTTCGTCGAAAAGCGTTTCTCCCCACACCCCTTTTCCCAAAGCTTTGGGTAATTATGTATTCATTCTATGCATAATATTGTATTTTACCAAATTTACAAGTGAAGTGTTCCTCATAGCGAAATTGTTGCATGACAGACTCTTTAATCGCGTCTAAAACTTCCCCGGTACAATATCTTACATCACAAGTAACAGCATAACCGCCAAAAAAATCATAGTCTTCTTCTTTATGATGAAGTTTAGCAAGTGCCGTTATTTCACGGTTTCTTATACAATGACGATTAAGGCACCTTTGACCGATTTTTTCAAATGTTTTTTCTTTTAACGATTCCATACTTTGGTAAAACTCTTCCCAACATTTAGATTCAAATATTTTTTCGGATATGAATGCATGACCGTATTCTCCGTCGCGTGCATCACATTTTATTTGGGAAAATCCATTTATAGTAAACTCTAGATCCCTATTCTTATGTAAGTTTACCGTACTCGTTATCCATTGTATTATTTCTTCTGTAATTTTGTGTTTTGCATCGACAAAATCCTTATCCTTATTTTTAGCACAGATAATATCTCTTTCTCTAATATATTCTTCGATAATTCCGTTTACTCTGTTCTTTTCGTGTCTATTATATATTTTTTTAGCTATTGCACCAATTATAATTAACACTAGGACAATTACAGAGAGAATGCTCAAAAAATCCATCGCAGTTATAAACCTCCCACATAAATACGCCAAACAAAGATTTAGTTTGTTTGATAATTTTATTTTAACACAATATAACACTAAAATCAATGGTTTGTATTGCAAAATAAATTTCAAAGATTTTTTAGACAAAAACATTTTTATAATATACAGACAGTTTCACTCTACAAAAAATTTTTTGGAGAGGGGTGCGGGGAGGACGCTTTTTGCAAAAAAGGTCCTCCCCACGTATCGTTCTACATCAAAAACATCTTCAGCAATGCTATCACCAGTAAGTGCAAAGGGTAGTAGACGTAAAAACCCCACTTAAACACCTTGTTGACCGTCGGATTTGTACCGCGCTTGCCGTTGTACAGCATAATGACGGGTATTGCCAACACTTCGCACATCTGTATCAGTCCGTACACCACGTCCATACACAGCATATACACAATGGCGTACATCCACGCATACAGCAAGCACCACAATATTTGCCTGACAGGTTTACCGCGATTGGTGCCGATACTTGCAACGCACAAACTGCCGATACAACTGCCGTCGGCAGGAAACGCCACCACACATAGCAACAGCACAAGCGGAATTTTTGCCCACTGCGGTATACGTTGGCTGTCGTTGACGCGCAACATCACAAGTCCGACTGCAAGCGACAGCATTACGCTTGTCTGGTTGAGCACATGCCCCATAAAACCTTCGCCCGTAGCAAACGGCACAAGCGCAAGCCAACCGTACTTGTCAAAAGCAATGGTCTGCATCATGTACGGCACATGGGATATTGCCGCAAACAGAAACAGCCGCGCGGTGTACTTCTTTACGTCGCGCGTGTAGTGGTAGCCTTCGGCGATACAGTACCACATGATGGGTTTTGTAAGCCTGCCCACTATGTGCAAAGCTATCGCCCACGGACGATGGTCGTATCCCGGCGCAACAGCCCATGTAATGTGGTCGATTGTCATAGCAATTATGGCAATCAACTTGAGCATATTGCTGTCCAGTACTTTGTAACGTTTTTGCGGTTGCTCCGCCTGCACTAAATTTTGTTGAGACGTTTCCATTGCCGTCTTTATCTCCTTTGCTATACCCGACGATACGTCGCTTGAACATTATGCTTGTCGGTTCAAGCACCATATTGCCACGAAATACAACATTTACATCACCAACATTGTACAATGGTTTGCGCCGAAGGTCAATTCCTCGGCGCTTTTTTTACAAATTTGTTAGTTGAATAGTTGTAAAACTATCTTGTCGGCTCGTACTGGCTGTTGTAGATTTGAGCGTAAAAGCCGTTTGCCGCAAGCAACTCGGCGTGAGTGCCTTGTTCCACAACCTGACCATTATTTACCACTAGTATGGTGTCGGCGTTCAGTATTGTGCTGAGACGGTGCGCAATTACAAAACTTGTGCGCCCGTGCAGCAATTTGTCCATTGCTTCCTGGATAAGCAATTCGGTGCGAGTGTCCACGTTGGATGTTGCCTCATCGAGTATCAACATCGGCTTGTCGGACAGGTAACTGCGCGCAATGGTAAGCATTTGCTTTTGTCCGCCGCTGATGTTGGTTGTCTCTTCGTTCAGCACGGTGTCGTACCCGTTTGGCAGACTGTCCACAAAGCTGTCGGCGTGAGCAAACTTGCATGCCGCAACTACTTCCTCATGCGTGGCGTCGGGGTTGCCGTATGCCACGTTGTCAAACACGGTACCGCCAAACAGCCAGGTATCCTGCAACACCATGCTGAACATGTTACGCACGACGTTGCGAGGAAGAGCGGACGTGTCTATGCCGTCGATAAGTATCTGACCGCTGTCGGGATCGTAGAAACGCATAAGCAGGTTGACTATCGTAGTTTTGCCTCCGCCCGTCGGTCCGACAATGGCGACTTTTTGCCCGGGTTTGACATACAAACACAAATCCTTAATGAGTGGTTTGTCGGGCGTGTAGGAGAAATCGACATGACGGAACTCCACCGTGCAACCGTTGCTCGGACGTTTGCCGCAGTCGTTTTCCTGCATTTCGGGCAGATCCAACAACTTGTATACGCGGTTAGCGCAAGCAAGCGTGTGTTGCACCGACCCCATGCCGTTGGCAATGCTTTCGAGAGGTCCCGCAAACATCTTGGCAAACAGTATCACGGCAATGACGTCGCCAACGCTTACCACGTTGTTAACGGCAAGTATCGCGCCGACAATGCACACCGCAACATAGGCGATGTTGTTGGTAAAAGCAATTATCGGCTGAATTGTATCGTTTATGCGCCGTGCTTCGTATAGCTTTTTGCGATAGTTTTCGCTGATGTCAAAACACACCTTACGTTGACGTTGTTCCAGATTAAACGCCTTGACAGTATCAAAGCCGCCGTAGTCCTCTTCGATAAATGCATACAACTTGCCGTTGCTTTTGCGGTAGTCGTGCCACGATTTTTCGCAACGCGAAGAAATGATAACCGACAACACCACCGACAAAGGAACTAACGCTACAACCGCCACCGCAAGCCACACGTTGACGGCAAACATCATGTACGTAATGATTGCAATACGCACAATACCGTCCAGCAACGTATCCGTGATAAGATAAATCGTTGTACTCATGTTGGACACGTCGGGCATCATACGCGACAGAATTTCACCGGGGGATGTGTTGTCCACAAAACTGACAGGTAAGCGTCGTATTTTGTCGCTTATGCGTATGCGCAACCCCTTGGTGTAGAAACGTGAGGTGACATTGACGGTAAGCGTAACCATCGCCGAACTTAATGCTGCCGAGACGAAATAGAACAAGGCGGTTTTTGCGCAAAGATTGCCGAGTTTAACCATATCTATGGGTTGTCCAGTTTCACCGAAGTCGTACAACATGTCGGTCATCTGTTTGACTAGTAACGGAGTCTGCGTAGACATGATTACCGAACCGACGCATATCACCGCGGCAATGACAAACACCCATGCAATCGGGCGTATATCCCGTAACAGCCGCCCTATCGTTCGCAAAGCATTGGGCTTGTCGTGAGCGTTTATTTTACTTTCCATTGCGCTCACCTCCCAACTGGCTGTCGCAAATTTCTTTGTACGTGCTGCAATTTTCAAGCAAATCTTCGTGTTTGCCCACGCCTACTACCCTGCCGCCGTCCAACACGTATACCTTGTCGCAGTGCATTGCCGTTGCCGCACGTTGAGTGACGACAATTTGTGTTTTACCCGTAAGTTTTGCGTTAAGCGCACGGCGCAAATTGTGTTCGGTAAGAAAATCCAACGCAGAAAAACTGTCGTCGAATATATACACCGACGCATCCTTGATTATGCTACGCGCAATGTTGAGTCTTTGCTTTTGACCGCCGCTAAGGTTGCTACCGCCGCTTGTAAGCATGTAGTTAGTACCTTCTTCGTGCTCGGCGACAAAACCGGACATCTGCGCAATATCCAACGCTTCGGCGATCTGTTCGTCGGTAGCGTCGGGATTGCCCATGCGAACGTTTTCGGCAATACTGCCTTCAAATAAAGTCGAATGTTGTAACGCTACGGATATGTTGTCACGCACAGCCGCAACGCCCACTTCATCGTAGTCCGCGCCGCCCAGCATACGCTTGCCACTTGCAGAGTAGAAACCGAGCAGTAACTTGACCAGTGTAGATTTGCCACTGCCCGTGCCGCCGATAATGCCGACAATTTGTCCCTCGTCCGCCGAAAAATCGATGTCGACAAGTGAGTTGACGTGGGAGTCGGGATAAGCAAACGTAACGCCGACAAAATCGACGTTGCCGCCAAGATGCTGTCGCTCGACGACCGTAATGTTGTCCGCCGAAGGCATATTCATTACCTGTGCAATGCGGTCGGCACTGACTCTGACGCGCGGTATCATTGAAATTGCCCAACTGACCGTCAACACGGCGTTGACAATAAGGGCAATGTACTGTATCGTGGCAATGATGTCGCCGGCGCGCAGAGTTTCGCTTTTTTGCAAGCGCACCGCCCCAATGTAAATGATAGCCACCGTGGCGAGATTGAGCGCAAGAGTAGCCAGCGGATTGATAAGTCCGCTGATTGTGTTGTTGCGCACAAAGCAATTGTTCATTTCGCTTGTAGCAGCAGACACGCGCTTGTGTTCGTATTCTTCGCGGTCGAAGGCACGTACTACACGAATACCGCCGAGCCGCTCGCGCATAATACGGTTCTGCACGTCGGTCAATTGATCGCCGCGTTGCCAATACTTGTCGAGTTTGCTTGTTACAAGCACGGTGCACACCAACACCAATGCAGATACGCCGAGTAGTATCAACGGCAACAGCCAATCGCCACGGAATGACAGCACTATACCGCCGAAAAACATTATCGGAGCGGTGACAAACAGTTGCGGAGCATATGAAAACACTTCTTCCATCCAACTGACGTCCTCGGTGGTACGCGTAATCAGAC
>CAKQXG010000087.1 GCA_934281515.1 uncultured Clostridia bacterium
GATTGGCGTAGTACACCGCAACGTTTATTGCGTTGTTTATAGCGGTACTTGTGTAGGTTGCGCCTGTGGCTTTGTTGTTGCCCAACGGATAACTGTCGGGCAGGGTGTAGTCCGTTTCGTTGACGGGAATGTACCACGTCTTGGTGTGCGCTTCGGTAATTTTGGATACGAACGATTGGTTGACGCTGTCCTTGATTGCCCAACCTTTGACGAGTTTGTTTGCGCTGAACGCAACATACAGCGTAACGTTGCCGTCCTTGTAGCCGCCGTTGCCGACAACCTCGACGACATAGCCGCCGTCGGTTGCTTTGACGACGCTTTTTACTTCGCCGAAGGCAGGAATGTCGGGGTCGGACTCAACGGGAACGTCGCTGTCCTTGACAAATCCTTCGTAAATTTTTGCCATGCTACGGTTAAACTTTGTTTCGTCCGACACGGCAAATATGTCTTTTGCAAAGGCAAGTAACAAGGTGCATACAAGGCAAATCAGTACCAAAATTAGTAATACGTATGTGGATTTTTGATGCAGTGCCTGTGATTTTTCAGACATTTTTCGTCACCTCCGCAACAGGCTTGCGGAAACCGAATGGTCTACGCAAACAGTAGGTATCTACAAGCGGCACAACAAAGTTCATCAACAGTATCGCAAAGCTTACCGCTTCGCCTTTTACTGCGTTGCGCAGCACTGCGGTAAGCACTCCCAGCGCAACAAAGTAGATGTAGTTGCCTAGTTTGGTGGCAGGGGTTGTTACGTAGTCGGTAGCCATAAACACCGCGCCGAGTATCAATCCGCCCGACAGCAGAGAATTGACCGCGCCGACAAAATCCAACCCGTTAAGAAGAAAGGTCACTGCTCCCGTTACCGCAATGTACACAAGCGGCCAACGGAAGTTGATTACGCCTACTACAACAAGATACACACCGCCAAGCAACAAAGCCAACTTGCACACTTCGCCGATACTGCCGTACACGCCATTGCCGAGGAGCAAATCCACGGTGGTAAGGTTGCTGACGACATTGTTGTCAAACAACGCCTGCATAGGCGTTGCGCCGATGTGTTTTGCGCCGTCGACGATGTAGCACTTGTCGACAAACGCAGGGTCGGTGCTGACGATAGAACCGCCGAACGCCGCGCCGAAACTGATAAACCCGAAGATACGTCCCACAATTGCAGGGTTGACGATGTTTTTGCCCGTACCGCCGAAAATCATTTTGGCAACCACCACGGCAAACACACTGCTGAGCGCAACTGCGTACCATTTGCTGTCGGCATAAGCATTCATGCCTACAAGCAGACCCGTAACAACCGACGTAAAGTCGAACTGTTGCCACACCGTCTTAAACGGAACGCGCGAGCACAGCCGATACACCACTTCGGACAAGACTGCGGCTACCGTGGCAATTGCCAAGGTCAACAGCGCACCCCACCCGAAAAAGATACAGCCGCACACACAGGACGGCAACAGTGCGATACACACATGCATCATTATCTTGCGTGTGGTAAGACTGCACCGTATCTGCGGCGAACTAGAATAAACGTATTGCATATTTCACCTCTTTGCTTTTTGCTTGGTCAGGCGTACGCTTTGTACAATCGGGCGTTTTGCAGGACACACGTAGGCGCAACTGCCGCACTCAAAGCAATTGAGCGCACCGTATTTGACGGCATTGTCGAAGTCGCCCGCCTTGGCGTAGAAGTCGATAAACAAGGGACTGAGTTTCATCGGGCACACGTTTACGCAACGTCCGCACCTGATGCACGGCGTAGGCAACAATCCGTTTGCCGTTTTGTCGGTAAGCGCAAGGAAACCGCCGTCGGTCTTGGTGACGGGTATGTCGGTATCCACCAGACTGCGCCCCATCATCGGTCCGCCCATGACAAGTTTGACAGTGTCGTCTGTTACGCCGTCGCAAAATTCCAGTACGTCACGTAACAGCGTACCCATACGCACCTCTACGTTTTTTGGATTTTTCACGCCGTCGCCGGACAACGTCATCACCCGTTTGTACAGCGGCCGACCGTTTACCACAGCATCGTACACGGCATAGCACGTAGCAACGTTGACTACCACGCACCCGACAGCCGAAGGCAACGCGCCGGTTGGCACCTTGCGCCCCGTCGTAGCGTAGATAAGCATTTTTTCCGCGCCTTGGGGGTACTTGGGTTTGAGCAAAGTGACAACAACGTCGTTGTCCTTCCTCGGGCAGTTGTCTGCGACAACGCCGTCGACATTCATCAGTGCGGCGTATGCCTCTTGCTTGTTCGCTTCCAACCCCACAAACACCTGTTGCACGCCGCAAGCCGTAGCCACAAGCCGTACCCCGTAAATAAACTGCTCGGCACGCTCCACCATCAGGCGGTTGTCGCAGTTAAGGTAGGGCTCACACTCGGCGGCATTGACGACAAGCACGTCGACAGGCTCACGCGGTGACAACTTGACTGCGGCAGGAAAGCCTGCGCCGCCCATACCTACAATACCGGCTTCGGCAATGCGAGCGATTATTTCGTCGCCGGTAGGATCGGTAAGAGCAGGCATGGTTGCAATGTCGGTGCGCCCGTCGGCATGTATATGCAGATAGTCGCAAGTTGCGCCCAGACTATTTTTACGCTTGACTATGCCCTTTACTTCGCCGCAAATCGGAGAGTGAATGTTTGCCGACACCACGCCTGCCGCCCTGGCAACAAGCTGACCTTCGGTAACGATGTCGCCGACGGCAACAATCGGTTCGGCAGGCTTGCCGATGTGTTGCGACAGACTGACGTAGTAGTCGGACATGGCAGGCATTGCCTCTATTGCCTTGGCGGCGCACAAATCCTTGCAATCGGGTATGTGCTTGCCTCCGCGAAAAGTTTTCATACAGGTTCCTCCTTCCATCGTGCACCGAACCGACAAAATTGCAAAGTTGTCGATAAGCAAACGGATCTTTGCCACATGGCAAAACCGTGCATACGACGGCACGATGTATAGATAGATTTTATTTTACCACAAATAAATACAAATGTAAATACCAAAAAGTAAACGTCGACAAAACGCAATATAGAAAATTATGCCCACAAAACGAAAAGCATAAAAGTTTTTTATGCCACGCGTAATTATTTGCGTTCAACGATCAAGAAAACAATATCTGCACAAAGCGATTGATTGTAAACCTATGCAGAACAAGGCAGGTTAAAATAGTTCTGACAGATAGGGACAGGCAAAACACGAAAAATTTAGCGATGCAAAAAAGGGAAACTCCGTTTAAAAGTTTCCCTTTGCCGTAATAATCAAGTTAAATTACTTTTTGCTGTTTTTGTACAGGTTGGCAACTTCGTCCAGATAGGCGTTGCGTTTGGGGTAAGTTTTGCTACCCACATCGCGCTCGAAGTCCTCTAACGCCTTGCGTTGAGCTTTGGTGACTGCCTTGGGTACTTCCACTTCGAAAGTTGCATACAGATCACCCGATCCTATGCCGCGAGTACTCTTGACGCCCTTGCCGCGGAAACGGAAAGTATCGCCATTGGCTGTGCCTTCGGCAAGTTTGTGTATAAACACACCGTCGGGAGACGGAATTTCCACTTCACCGCCGCACACCGCAGTCTGGAATGTGACAGGAACTGTGACGTACAAATCCATGCCGTCGCGTTTGAACAACTTGCTGGGACGTACCGAAATGACAAGCAAAAGATTGCCGTTGACGGTGTTTGCGCCGCGTACAGCATTGCCTTCGCCGCGCAGTTGCAACACCGAGCCATCCTCTACGCCTGCAGGTATGGAGATGTCGATTGTGCGATTGACGGTAGTCACGCCTCTGCCGCCACACGCCTTGCAAGGTTCGGTGACGATTTTGCCGGTGCCGCCACACTTGTCGCATGCGCCGATTGTGGTCTGTTGCCCGAATATGCTTGTGTAGCTTTGGCGGATTGTGCCGCTACCGCCACACTTGTCGCATGTTTTGACGCAACTGTCATCCTTGGCGCCGGTACCGTTGCAGGTTTTGCACTTCTCTACGCGGTTAAACTTGATAGTCTTTTTACAGCCGAGCACCGCTTCCATAAAGGTCAATTCGATGTTGACCTGCACGTCGCTGCCCGTGCGTGTAGAACTACGTCTGCGACTGCTGCCGCCGCCGAAGTCGAAACCGCCCGTAAACATGTTGAACAGGTCGTCAAAACCGCCTGCCGTAAAGCCCTGACCGCCAAACGGATTGTAGCCGCCGCCGAAGTTGCCTTGATCGTCCATTTCGCCGCGGTCGTACTTGGCACGCTTGTCGGCGTCGCCCACTACGGAGTACGCTTCGTTGATTTCCTTAAACTTCTCCGCGCATGCCGCGTCGTTGGGGTGAAGGTCGGGGTGATATTGTTTTGCCAGCTTGCGGTAAGCCGACTTGATTTCGTCCTGCGTGGCGGATTTTTCCACGCCCAAAACTTTGTAATAATCTTTTACTGCCATTGTTTTTCCTTTGCCTTTATGTACAATAATCGTGCTTAAACGTGCGAATTGATCACCTACAAGCACAAAAAGTGTCGCACATAACTGCCACAAATAGCAATTAAAGCCTTGTATCCCAAGGCTTTAATTGAGTTGTTTGAGAATTCTTTCTTATACGCCATGCGCACGAAATAGTGTTGTCGATACAAGCACCAATCTATTTCATCAAAGTGACGGCGTAGATTGGTGCGAAGATTGGCAACAGTTGACGGATAGGCGAGGGAGCCACCTGACGTGGACGCACTAGGTAAAGCCCGTGTGCAACTACCCTCGCAAACCACGAACCTGCGTCGGGGTTTGCGCCCTTGCGGGGGATGTTGGGGATGCTCGCCCCAACGAAAGTCTGTTAGATGCGGTGAGCTTTCACTTTGGGTCGCAATCGATTTTGATGGCTTCACCAAACTAGTGATACAAACCAACTTTGCCTAGTGGGTGCACGACCCGTGCCCGCACCCGCATAGTCCGACCACAACAGGGCGGCCGATACCGACACCAATCTATTTCATCAAAGTAACGGCGTAGATTGGTGCAGATAGCCGCAACAGGCGATTGAGTGCGATAGGAGCGTACTAGACGTACGTGACTGAGCACGATTGAGCACGTAGCGGCTAGATGTGCCGAGATACGCCGTTACTTATTGTCGTCATCATGCACATCATAATGCACTTCACTGCCGTCAGCTTGTTCCGCCGTGTTTCCGCCTTGGTTAGCTGCGGCTTGTTGGTAGAACTTCTGGAAGATGCTTGCACTGCTTTGTGCAATGCGGTCGGTTTCGGCCTTCAACTCTTCGGTTGTAGCGTCGGCCTTTTCAAGTACTTCCTTGCCCTTCTTGACTTCTTCTTCGAGGTGTTCTTTGTCGGCTGCTTCCAGTTTGTCACCGCTTTCACGGATGAATTGTTCGATGCTAAGTACCATCTGGTCAAGACCGTTGTGAGCTTCGACATGTTCACGACGTTTCTTGTCTTCTTCGGCATACTTTTCGGCATCCTTGACGGCCTTGTCGATGTCGGCTTCGGACAGGTTGGTGCTGCTTGTAATGGTTACTGATTGTTCCTTTTGAGTGCCAAGGTCCTTTGCCGTTACGTGAACGATACCGTTTGCATCGATGTCGAACTTAACTTCGATTTGAGGAATTCCGCGCGGAGCAGGTGCAATACCGGTCAATTGGAAACGACCCAACGTCTTGTTGTCGGCAGCCATTTCACGTTCGCCTTGCAACACGTGGATGTCAACGCTTGTTTGGTTGTCGGCAGCCGTAGAGAAGATTTGCGATTTGCTTGTGGGTATTGTGGTGTTGCGGTCGATAAGTTTGGCCATAACGCCGCCAAGCACTTCGATACCAAGGCTCAACGGAGTTACGTCAAGCAACAGCACGTCTTTCACTTCGCCGCCAAGCACGCCGCCTTGAATTGCCGCACCGATAGCGACGCATTCGTCGGGGTTAATTCCTTTGTAAGGTTCCTTGCCGCTAAACTTCTTGACGGCTTCCACCACTGCGGGGATACGGGTCGAACCACCGACCAGGATAACACGGTTAAGGTCGTTGTTGGTAACGCCTGCGTCGGCCATAGCCTTCTTCATGGGTTCGATTGTTTGCTTGATGATGCCGTCGATAAGACTTTCAAACTTGGCACGAGTGATCTCCACTTCCAAGTGTTTGGGGCCTGTGGCGTCCGCCGTGATAAAGGGCAGGTTGACCGTGGTTTTGAGCGCGCTGGACAACTCGATCTTTGCCTTTTCGGCTGCTTCCTTCAAGCGTTGCATAGCCTGCTTGTCACCGGACAGGTCGATGCCGCTTGTCTTCTTGAATTCGGCAATCAGGTAGTCCATGATGATCTTATCGATGTCGTCGCCGCCCAAACGGTTGTTGCCGTTGGTTGCAAGCACTTCGAACACGCCATCACCGATTTCGAGGATGGATACGTCGAACGTGCCGCCGCCGAGGTCGTAGATAAGAATTTTTTGGTTTTTGTTTTCGCCCTTGTCAAGACCGTAAGCAAGTGCCGCAGCCGTAGGCTCGTTGATGATACGCAACACTTCCAGTCCTGCAATCTTGCCTGCGTCCTTGGTTGCTTGACGTTGAGCGTCGCTGAAGTAAGCGGGCACGGTGATTACGGCCTGCGTAACCTTTTCGCCAAGGTAAGCTTCGGCGTCCGCCTTCAATTTGCCAAGGATGATTGCGGAGATTTCTTGTGGGCTGTACTTCTTGCCGTCAATATCGACGGTGTAATTTGTACCCATTTCACGCTTGATGCTAAGCACCGTGCGGTCGGCATTGACAACTGCCTGACGTTTTGCGACTTGTCCTACAAGACGTTCGCCGTCTTTTGTAAACGCAACAACCGACGGGGTTGTTCTGTTGCCTTCCGCATTGGTAATGACGACGGGTTCGCCGCCTTCCAAAACTGCTACACAACTGTTTGTCGTACCAAGGTCGATACCGATAATTTTACTCATAATATTTACACTCCTGTTAGATATATTTTTTATTTTATGGGAGAAAACTCTTTGTCGGAGATTTTCTCCTTGTGCCTTTTCCCCGACGTGTCGGGTACAAAGACATGTAAAACATTTGATTACTTTGCAACAACCTTTGTCACACGTCGCTCCACGTCGGGTTGTTTCAAAAGCTTGATTGGTTTGTTTCCGTCGGGTCGGATGTGCCTGTTTTTTTCCAAAGTCCCACCTAAAGGCGTAGATTGGTGCGGATAGCTGCAACAGGCGATTGAGCGCGACAGGAGCGTACAAAGACGTACGTGACTGAGCACGATTGAGCACGTAGCGGCTAGATGCGCCGATATACGCCCTTAGGCGCATTAGGCGCCGACCAATACGTCCGCATACCGCAACACCTTCTCCCCAAACACATACCCTTTCTTGTACACTTCGACCACCACGTCTTTATTTTCTTCGCCGCGGTCAAGTTTGCCCAAAGCATTCATTGTGTTGGCATCGAACGGTTTGCCTACAACGTCCAACTCCGTAACGCCCAACTCCGTCAGGATGTCCACAAACTGCTTGTGTATCATCTCGAAGGCTTTCAGGTTGTCGTCGGTAAGGTGTTTGCTTGCCAACTCGAAGTTGTCCACCACGGCAATCAGTTTTTGCGCCACATGCAACACGCCTTCCTGCTTGGACTGTTCGGCATTAAACTTCATGCGCCGCTTGTAGCTTTCAAAATCGTTTTTCATTGCCACAAGTTGCGTAAGATATGTGTCGGATTTGTCCGCCGAGCTTTGCAACCGCGCCACCGTTTGAGTCAGCTTTTTGTTTTCTTCCGTAAGCTTGTCGACTTCGGCAATCAGACTTTCGTTCTCCGCCGTCAAGGCTTGTTCGATTGTCTGTTCTTCTGCCGATGTCACTTCGCTTACCGCTTGTGTTTGCGACGTTTGTGCATTTTCCTTTTTACTCATTGTCTGTCTTTGTCTCCTACAAGTTCCGTCAGTACCTCGCCGACATGCTCCAACACGCCCAGAACCTTTTTGTAGTCCATGCGCACCGGGCCAATCACGCCGATACTGCCGCTGACATTGTCACCCAGCGACACACGCGTTGTAACAACCGAACAGCCGTCCATCACGTGATCGTTGCTACCGATCTTGACCGTAACGCTGCCGTTACGCCCGCCGTCGTTGGTAAACAACTCTGCGATTTTGTCTTTTTGTTGTATTTCTTTCAAAAACTCCTGCGCCTTTGCGGAGTTTTCGGCGTACTCGGTGTGGCGGAAAATGTTGTTTTGTCCGCACATCGTCACGTCCATGCCGTTTTGCAACGACACCTTTTTAAGCACGTCGATAATCTTTTTAAACAGCGCACTGTACTGCCCCATCTTGCCGTTTGCCAATGCGTACGGATACACATAGTTGACAAATTCCGACACGTGCTTACCGACAAATATGCGGTTTAGCCAATGTTCGGCTTCGGCAATCATCTGTTCGTCAAACCCTTCGGGAAGTTCCACCATGCCGTCTTTCAGCACTCGGCTGTCAGTTACAATGACCAACAACATTCTGCCGTTGTACAGGTCGACAAGCCGTATCGCCGTAATGGTGTCGGACATATCTTCCTTGACCACCACCGACGGATAATCGGTCAATTCGGCAACAACTTCGGTC
>CAKQXG010000088.1 GCA_934281515.1 uncultured Clostridia bacterium
GTACACGCTGTCGTACAGGCTGACAGGGTCGCTGATAGCGTCAAGACAATACATTACGTTGTACACGGGCAAACCCATACGTTCGGCAATGCTTTGCACCGTCGCCTCTCTACCGCTTTCGCGCTCCAACTCCTCACGCGTACAAAGCACCTTGTATGCCGTATCGCGTATTCCCCGACTGACGCGCAAACTGTTGCTTTCCCTGATATAGCGACGTATTTCGCCTACTATCATCGGCACGGCGTAGGTACTGAATCTCACACCATGCGACATGTCAAAGTTTTTGACAGCCTTTACAAGTCCCACGCAGCCGATTTGGAACAAATCGTCCAGGCATTGACACCTGTGCGCATATCGCTGCGCCACGCTTAATACAAGGCGCAAATTGCACGTAATAAAGTGTTCGCGAGCGGCTTGGTCACCCTGCGCTATCCTTGACAAATATTCGGTTTGTTGCCTGGACGTCAGTTTTGGTAATGCCGACGTGTCCACACCGCAAATAATTACTCTTTTGGTCATAAAACTCCTTATTCGACAGACTTTCTTCGGAAAGTCGTCTGTCACTATATCCCTAGCAAGAGCACTCGCTTCGATACAAATTTTGCGACGCCTGATTTCGTTAAACCGACACTCTGCGCATGATAACCGAAAACAGATATTTACCCCTGATTTACACTACAGTACGATGTACGGTTTATTGTGACTATTTTGCGCAAAAGGGACATAATCTATTCAATTGACAAATACAAACAAAGTGATATACAATATAAGGTGTAAATCGCCATACAAAATTACGCGCCTGAAACAAGTTTTTTTTTGTCTGACAACATCGAAAAAGCAGGGCATCTGCACAATGTCACACGGCGCGTCTACATATCTGACAACACAAAAAAAGGAGGGAGAAATGTTAAGAGAATTTATCGAGCAGTTGGACAAACTGCCACAAAAGGTGTTTGCAAACAGTCTTTTGCTGGATGCCGACAAGCCTACAATCGGCATTGTAACCGCGCAAAACGACCTGTCTCTTGCCAATCGGAATTTGTCCGAGATAGTCGACAAGGTACAACAAGGCATTGTTGCCGCAGGCGGACAAGCCAAGGTGTTGCACGTGCCGTCGATTGAAGTGTCGGCAATGCACGCCACAACTGCGGCAAAATACGATTTGCCCACCCGTGACCTTATTGCCGAAGCCGTCGAAATGTACGGTTCGTCCGACTACCTTGACGGCATGGTTTTTGTTGCAAGCACGCAAAATGTCGTTTGCGGCATGCTGCTAGGCGCAATTCGCCTGAACATTCCATGCGCTTTTGTCTCTCAAGGCGTGATGAGCCCTGTGCGCTACAACAACGCCGAATACGGCTACAGCTTTTACTACGAACAAATTGCGAAGGTAAAGACAGGCAAAACGCCCTACGACCTTGTGTCCGAGATCCGCGCCAACCTGCCTTTGTGCGTCGGCACCGACTGCGATAACTATGGAGAGAACAGTCTTAACTGTCTGCTGGAAGTATGCGGATTGGCGGTAAAAGGCAACGGTACGGCTGCGGCAAATACAGCCGAACGCATGCAAATTGCCTACCGTACGGGCAAATTGGCAGTAGAAAGAGTTGCAGACAAGTGTACAGCAAAACGTCTGCTTAGCCAAACAGCTCTTACAAATATGGTCTGCGTAGACATTGCTTGCGGCGGATACTCTACCACGATGCTCAACCTTATCGCAGTAGCTAACGAACTGGGTATACGCAACGTCAACTTTAAAACCATCGGCGAGCTTGCCAAAAGCACTCCCGTATTGCTGAAAAAAGACAAAGCAACCGAATGTCTGATGCCGCAATTCCACCGCGCAGGCGGCGTATATGCAGTGGTCAAGCAGATGATTGCAGACAAAATAATCGACGGCACGGCATATGTTGCCGAGGACAAAACGCTTGTCGAGCAGGTAAAGGACAGCATTGTAACCAACAACCGCGTGATTACACCATCGACAACGCCTGTGTGTACGTCGGCGCGACTACGCGTCGTAAAGGGTAACGTTGCCGAAGAAGGTGCATTTGTGCAAAACGGCGCGCAAATCGACCAATTTAGCGGCGTGTGCAAGGTGTATTCCGACGAAGAAATGGCAATCGAGGCAATACTGCACAAAGAAATCAAGCGCGGCGATGTTGTCGTTATCCGTGGCGAAGGCGCAAAAAACGCACCCGGCATGCGCGAGATTTACACTTCGCTTGCTCTGCTTAACGGACTTGGCATTGCCGAGCAAGTCGCCGTGATTACCGACGGGCGCATTGCCGACATTTACAAAGGCATTGCAGTAGGACATATCACTCCCGAATTTGGCAGCCAGTCGGCATTTACCGTGTTGCGCGACGGCGATACGGTGGAAATCGTTCCGTCAAAGATGCGCATTAGTTGCGACGTGAACGCACGTGAAGTACAAATGCGCCTGCGCACCTGCGAACGCGACGTGGGCAACTACGGCAATGTATTCCTGCGTAGATGGGCGGCAAACTGTGCGCCCCCGACAGAAGGTTGCGTACAAAAGAAGTAAGCATAATAGCAAATAAAAGTGTACGCGACAAAATACAGTCAGTTTAAACAACTTTTAAAAAGCACAAACATACAATTCGGTGATTTGTCGAACGACAAGTTAAATGAATTACATATAGGAACGTTCAAGCAAAAGATTGGAAAAAATCGACTATTTGAAAAGCAAAAAGCGGAAGGCTCAAAATGAGCTTTCCGCTTTAATTATGCGTTGCAAATAAAGCATGTAATACTCACGCTAGTCTGCCTTTTTTGGCTTTGACACGCAATCAATGTCATCGCATGACTGACAGTCTAACCATACGGCACACCTGCAACAGGCGGTTACTTGCTTGCGCCTTCGTCTGTTTCTTCGGCAGGTTGCGGATTGAGTTTTTCGCGGATTTTAGCAGAAATCTCATCCATAGTTTCGGGGCGTTGTTCAAGATACGCTTTGACGTTTTCACGACCTTGTCCGATACGCTCGCCGTTGTAGCTGAACCAGGAACCGCTCTTTTCCACAATGCCGTACTGTACAGCCATATCCAGCACGCAACCTACATTGCTGATGCCTTTGCCGAAGATAATTTCAAATTCCGCGGTTTTGAACGGCGGAGCCATCTTGTTTTTGACAACCTTTACGCGAGTTTTGCTGCCGATTACGTCGCTGCCGTCCTTAACAACGTCCACTTTGCGGACGTCCAGACGCACGCTGGAATAGAATTTAAGTGCCTTGCCACCGGTGGTCGTCTCGGGGTTGCCGAACATAACGCCGATCTTGTCACGCAATTGGTTGATAAAGATTACGCAAGTCTTGCTCTTGTTGCCTGCGGCTACGATTTTGCGGCAGCATTGGCTCATAAGACGAGCTTGTACACCCATGTGACTGTCGCCCATGTCGCCTTCGAGTTCCGCCTTGGGGGTCAGCGCAGCAACGGAGTCCACTACCACAAGGTCGACGGCATTACTCTTGACAAGGTAGTCAAGTATATCCAATGCTTGTTCGCCGTTGTCGGGTTGACTGATGTACAACTCGTCGACGTTGATACCGAGGTTTGCGGCATACACGGGGTCGAGTGCCTGTTCGGCGTCGATAAATGCAGCCGTGCCGCCCATCTTTTGCACCTGTGCAATGACATGCAGCGTTACGGTCGTCTTGCCGCTTGCTTCCGGTCCGTAAATTTCAACGATACGTCCTTTGGGCAAACCGCCGATACCCAACGCCATATCCAACGGCAAACAGCCTGTGGGTATCACTTCGGTACTGCGTTCCTGTGCATAGCTACCGAGTTTCATTATCGAGCCTTTACCAAACTCTTTTTCGATTTGCATTATCGTTTGTTCTAATGCTTTTTTCTTGTCGTCGGTCATAATTATGTATTCTCCTGTAAAAATATAGCAAAATTAGATACTATGCGTGTAATAGTATTCTGCAAAAGGTTGTTTTGTAGAATAATTTATACTTGTTTATCTGGTAACAAACGTCTTGTACAACAAAAACAACGCCATATTGGCGGCTTGTTGACGTACGGAATTACGGTCGCCGACAAACACGTTTTTGTACACCGCTATGCCCGTCTTGGTTGTGGCAACAGAAATGTAGCACAAACCTACGGGGTAGTCAGGTCCTGCCGAGGGTCCTGCGTAGCCTGTCACCGACACGGCGACTTCGGCACCATTTCTCAACAAGCCTGCGCTCATCGCCTGCGCAACTTCCGCCGAGACAACGCCGTACTCGTCAATGTAGTGCGGACTGATACCGAGCCGTGCGCATTTGCTTGCTACGCTGTAACAGACGATACCTTCGTGAAGTACGTCGCTTGCACCGGGGTTGTCAATGATGTTGCTGGCAATCAAGCCGCCGGTCATGCTTTCGGCTGTCCACAGTTTTTTGCCAAGACTTTTTAGCAATTGCACCACCGTCATAGACAGACTTTTGTCTTCGGTGGCGTAGATGTATTCGGCAAACAGACTGCGTACCTTGTCGAGAGTGTCGGCAATAACTTGCTTTCCCGTCTTTTGGGGAAATCCCAGTGTTATGCGAGTATCCAGGCAGGTAGTTTCCGTCTTACGGAACACAAACGGGTTTATCTCCGACATTCGTGCGTCGACGTCGTCTTTGGACAATCCAAATACCCTGAACACGTACTTGCCTTCGCCGTCGGGGCGCTTGAACAAGCCTTTCAATATGTAATTGTTGTACACGGCGTCCACTTCACGCGGTTCGTCAGGCAACAAATACACATGCGTTTTGTTCATCACACCGAAAGCCGCGCTCTGATATCCGTAAGTCGGGTTGAGATGGTTAAATGTCTCAGGCAACACACACAACTTGTCGCGTATGCGTTGCACAGGCACCTGCATTTGCGCAAGCTTACAGTACTCGGCAAGGTTGTTGTCGGCAAATTTGTCGTAAAACATGCCCAAACCGAATGTTTCGGCAAATACGGTCGCGCTGTCGCCTACGTTGCCGACGATAAATAATGCCTTGTCGCAGTCGTTTATACAATCGGTCAAAAACTCCGTAATGCTGTGCGATGATGAAGAAATCAACAAATCGCATGCTTCGCCCTGCGCCTGCACCTTGTCGACAAGGTACTCCACCGAGACGGAATGATTTTTTGCAAGTATTTTAATCATGTTTTTCCTCTGCGAAAACGTGCCTGTTTTGCGCCATATACACCACGCCCGACAACACGGTAACAAGCGTGGTAAGCGCAACAAGCACAATGCCTGCGATGTTCAGCACTTCAAACAACACATAGTATTGTTCGGGCATAAACATACCGCGTATACAACCCTCGCTTACCGTTTGGACAAGGTACTTTTGTGTGTACAACACACACACAACGGGCAACGTCACATCCTGACATACCGTCTTGATCTTGCCGAAAATGTTTGCTTGCACAACAATTCCTTTGCTTGCGGCAATCTGGCGCATTGCGCTGATAAGCAGTTCTCTTGCAAGTATCACAATGCCTGCAACCGTAAGGAAAATTTGCGTAAAGCTTTGCCAGTCGGCAAAATTCGCAAAAATTGCCAACGATTGATTTTGCCCACGGTAAGCAAACGGATTGGTTGCAACAACACAAAACAGTGCCGCCGTGACGAGAATTTTGTCTGCAATCGGGTCGAGCAGCTTGCCGAGGTCGGTTACAAGGTTATATTTGCGCGCGATGTGTCCGTCCAAAAAGTCGGTAAACGCCGCAAGGATAAAGATTACTACAGATACCGCAGGCGCCCACACAAATGGCAAAAAGTACGCTGCCACAAATAGCGGAATCATACATATACGCGCCAATGAAAGTTTGTTAGGTAAATTCATGTTTACTCCACTTCGCCTACAAGGTCGTAGCCGCGAGCCTCGGTAACCGTAACATCGTACACTTCACCCACGGTCAACGGCTTATCGCTGCCGATGTAAATTACGCCGTCGATTTCCGGCGCCATAAAGTAGGTTCTGCCAACGTAGCAATACTTGCCGTCACGTTGCAATTCGTCAACACTGTCGACAATACACTTGTATGTGCGCCCGATGTCGGCTCGGGAAAGCTCCGCAACTACCTGTTGTTGCACCTTGTACAACTTCTTGACGTAGGCGTTTTTCTTGCGTTGCGGCACCTGCTCCGGCATGTCGTATGCCTTGGTACCTTCTTCGCGACTGTAAGCAAAAAATCCAACGTTACGCAATTTGTATTGTGCCAGGAAGTCGGCAATTTCGCCGACGCTATCGTCGGTCTCACCGGGGAAACCGCATATAAAGGTCGAGCGCACGGCAATCCCCTTGCTTGCAAGCTTGTCAAACAGCGTGCAGATGTTGGCATGATTGCTTTTGCGATTCATACGGCGCAAAATGCCGTCGTCCACGTGTTGTAAAGGGATATCGGCGTAGTTGACAATCTTGTCGTTTATTGCAATTTCGTCAATCAACTCGTCGGTCATCAATTCGGGATAGCAGTACAACAAGCGAATCCAACGTATACCGTCAATTTTCGACAATTTTCGCAACAAATCTACAATGGCAGGTTTGCCGTACAAATCTTTGCCGTACTTGGTGGTATCCTGCGCTACAAGTATCAACTCGCGCACACCGCCGTCGGCAAGTTGCTTGGCATGCTCGACAATTTCATCCATGGGCACGCTTCTGAAACGCCCCCTGATGTACGGAATAAGGCAATATGTACAATAGTTGTCACAGCCGTCGGCAATTTTGAGATACGCCACGTGCGGCGCTGTAGTCAAAATGCGTTTACCGAATGTAATACCGTTGTTGCAAGCATTGTACAACTTGCGTTTGTCGTTCAGCGTTTCCGCAACGATGTCGCAAATATTTGCGTATTGATCGGTGCCTGCTATGGCGTCGGCTTCGGTCAGTCCGTCAAAGACTTCCTGTCCGAACTTTTGCCCCAGACATCCTGTGACAATGATTTTCTTGCAGTTGCCGCTAGTTTTGAAGTGCGCCATTTCAAGCACTGTATCAATAGACTCCTGCCGCGACGACTGCAAAAAAGCGCACGTATTGACAATGATAACGTCGGCTTGGGCAGGATCCGAAGTAATCTCGTAGCCGCCTTCCGCCAAATTTTCCAACATAACTTCGGTGTCAACGCGATTTTTGTCGCATCCCAGTGACACCACTCCGATTTTAATACTCATTTTATTCCTTAGTAATCTGATCCGAATAGCAAAGCTTTTTGCGCAACGACGTTTCAAAACGAAAATGTCAACGTTATGCACACAAATTACCCGTGCACCCCTTTAAGTTTTCAAAAAAGGGTTGGGGAGAACATTTTTTTTTAATGTTCTCCCGTAGCGGCTTTTGTCAGTCTTCCAGATCGGGGAAGAGTTCGTCCAACTGATCCAACGTAACAAGTACTTTCATGGGCTTGCTGTTGGATTCGCTCGGTGCAGGTTCGTCGACATACTTCAGGTTTTGCAACTGCGCCATAATACGTCCTGCGCGGTTAAAGCCAATACCCAAACTACGTTGTATCGACGCGATACTTGCCTTGCCTGCGTTCTTTTCCAGCCAGAAACGCAACGCCTTTTTGCAGAACGGGTCGACTTGCGTTTCCTTGTTGGCAGCGGCTTCGGCAGCGGCTTGAGCTTCGCGTTCGGCGGCTTCTTCCTGTGCGGCAGTGACGAAAATTTCCTTGGAGGTCGCCTCGTCGAAGTAGCCTTCGTTTTGGTCGCGTGTAAACTCCACTACGTTGCGGATCTCGTCGTTGTCCACATATGCGCCCTGTACACGTTCCAATTCCTGTGCGCTGGGGTCGCTGAACAGCATATCGCCGCGACCGAGCAACTTTTCCGCGCCACCCGAACCGAGAATGGTTCCGCTGTCGATTGCCGTAGGCACGGTAAGTGCGATACGCGCGGTAAGGTTGTTTTTGATTGTACCTGTAATGACCTTTGTGTCGGGACGTTGCGTTGCAAGCACGATGTGTATACCTGCGGCACGCGCCTTGGCTGCAAGACGTCCGATTTTGTTTTCAAAGGCTTGCTTTGCCTGCGACATAAGGTCCGCCAACTCGTCGACAATCAGTACAAGGTAAGGCATACGCGGTTTTTCGGCAGTGTTGAGACGTTTGTTGTACTCGCCGATGTCGCCTACCCCTGCAGCACGGAACACCTGATAACGAGCTTCCATTTCGTTGATAAGGTAGTCCATACCTGCCAGTGCGTCGTTGACAATGGTTATTGTTTCCGACGTCAGCATGTGCGGAATACCGTTGTAGCGCGACAACTCGACCAATTTGGGGTCGACCATAAGAAAACGAACGTACTCGGGACCGTACTTGTATAGCATGCTGATAATAAGACAGTTTACGCACACGCTCTTACCCGAGCCGGTTTGACCTGCAATAAGCAAGTGCGGCATTTTAGCAAGGTCTTTCCACACCACTTTGCCGCTGATTTCCTGTCCGACGGCGAAACACA
>CAKQXG010000089.1 GCA_934281515.1 uncultured Clostridia bacterium
CTGCTGTACTACGGCATGCCCAAGCAATGCGGTTTTGTGCCTGTGGTGCTGGCAAACACATTGATAGCCATCGTGCAGGAAATAAAAACCAAACGTACATTGGATAGACTCAGCCTGATTACCGAACCGAAAGTAAAGGCAGTGCGCAACGGCGTTGAGACGGAAGTTTCTGTCAAAGAAATCGTGCTTGACGACGTACTGCATATCTGCGTAGGCGAGCAGATCTCTGCGGACTGTATCGTTACCGATGGGTTTGTGGAAGTCAACGAATCGATATTGACCGGTGAAAGCGACGCCGTAACGAAACGTGCAGGCGACACATTGTATGCAGGCAGTTTTGTGGTGTCGGGCAGTTGTACGGCGCAGGTGTCGGCAGTGGGGCGGTATAACTATATCAGCGGACTGACGGGTCGTGCCAAGATGTACCAAAAACCGCGCTCGCAAATGCTTCGGAGCCTTAAACGAATTCTGGTGTTTGTCGCAGTGATAATCGTACCTATGACGGCGGCATTGTTTGTAATCAACGGCACAAGTAACGGTATCGATTGGAATGCGTTTAACGTGTTTAATCGCAACGACAGTGCACTGCTTGCCACCATCCGCGTGACTAGCGGATCAATCATCAGTATGATACCTGCAGGGCCGTTTCTGTTGACAAGCGTTGCGCTTGCGGCGTCGTTTTTGCGACTGAGTAAGCAACAAACATTGGCTCAGGAACTGTACTGTATAGAAATGCTCGCTCGCGTCGATACCCTGTGTCTGGACAAAACGGGGACGATTACCGACGGCAGTATGCGCGTGGTGGATACAATTGACTTGCGTGCCCCCAACGCAACGTACACCGTAAGGGAAATCATGGCGTCGATGAACGCCGCGCTGAAAGCCGACAATATGACGGCAAAGGCATTAAAAAAGTATTTTGGCAGTCCCAAAAAAGCCGCGCTTACGGCGGTCGCTACATTGCCGTTCAGCTCGGAAAGGAAAATGTCGGCGGTATCTTTTCGTAACGCAGGCACGTATATACTGGGCGCGCCGGAGTTTGTACTGCGTTCGCCAAACCAAAGAGTCGCCGACCTTGTGCAGAAGTACGCCGAACAGGGTTTGCGCGTGCTGTTGCTTGCACACAGCTCGTCGATGGTTTCCGAAGGTCAGGAATTACCTATATTGCGCAGGGCGGTTGCCGTAATCGTGATCGAGGACCATATTCGCCCCGACGCAGCCGAAACGATAGAGTGGTTTAAGCGCAACGGCGTGGAAATCAGGATTATCAGCGGTGACAATCCGACGGCAGTCAGCAACATCGCGTTGCGCGTCGGTGTGGAAAATGCCGACAGATATATCAGTCTGGAAGGCATGAACGACGATGACGTAGCTCGCGCCGCAACGGAGTATACCGTGTTCGGACGGGTGTCTCCCGACCAAAAAGCCGTACTTGTGCGTGCTTTGCGTGCTGCAGGCAAAACCGTGGCAATGACAGGCGACGGCGTAAACGACATACTTGCAATGAAGGAGTCGGATTGCAGTATTTCGCTTGCGGGTGGCAGTGACGCCGCGCGTAAGGTAAGCCACCTTATATTGATGAACGACAGTTTCGCGACGTTGCCCAAGGTGGTTGCCGAGGGACGGAGGGTAGTCAACAACATACAAAGCGCAACAAGTATGTATTTTATGAAAACGGTTTACGTAATTGTTGTCAATCTTATGTTGATCGCTTTACATTTCGGGTGGGGTCGTACGTTCGGCACGCCACTGACAAATACCCGCGTGATGTTGCTGGAATGGATAGTGGTGGCATTGCCTACAACGCTGTTGGCACTGCAACCAAACGAGAATCTTATCAAGGGCAATTTCCTTGTCAATGTGCTTAAACGGTGTTTACCTGCAAGTTGTACGTTTATTTGTACGACGGCAATGTTGTACCTTACCAAGGCGCTGACCAATCCGACAATGATATCCGACAACGAACAGTTGAGTACCCTTGTAACCATTGCTTACACATTCGGCGGCTTGTTTGCGTTGTTCGGCGCATGCATGCCCTTCGATCGTTGGTGGAAAAAGGCAATGTACGCGGTAATATCTGCGCTTGTAGTGCTAGGCGTAAGTTTGCCCTTTGCAAGAGACTTCTTCGAGTACGTGACCCTGACAAGAGAGCAAATTCTGTTGTTGCTGGTGACAATACTGTCTAGTCCGTTTTTGCTGTACTTCTTTACAAAGCTATTTAATATCAGGCGCGGATGTAAGTGACGGATCATACTCTTTTGAAACGTCCATATATGCAAAAACGGTGCATATACCGCTGCTATGACCGCTCATTCCTTTTTCTCCCAACACTCTTGGAAAAGGGTAATGCGAAGAAACTATTTTAATGTAAGCGATAATAAGTTAAAGTTTTTGAAAGGATAGGGACGCGGTGAAATGAAAATTTTTAAAAAAGTTTTCCTTTCACCGCCAAATCCCTAATACAAATATTATGTTACTACAACTAAAATCGGCGGAATTCAGGTACGCCGACACAACTATATTTCATGATGTTGACCTGGATGTCAACGAAGGCGACAGCATCGGGCTTGTCGGCGCAAACGGCGCGGGAAAAAGTACATTGCTGTCCTGCATCACCGGCGAACAGGAATTGTTCAGCGGACAGATTTACCGCAAAAACGGTCTTACGTGGGGCGAATTGAAACAGAATTGCGACTTCACTTCGACCAACACTCTGTTTGACGAATTGATGACGGTTTTTGCACCGCAACATCGCCTGCTGTCGCAGATTAACGACGTTGCGACGCAGCTTGCCACGCTTGATTACAACAGCGACGAGTACAGCAGGCTGTCGGACAAATATCACAGACTGACGGTGGAGGCAGACGTTACCGAAGCTTACGACACCGAGCAAAAGACAAAAACGATTTTGAGCGGCATGGGCATGAGCGAGTTTGCCGACAGAGTTGTCGGTACGCTGTCGGGCGGAGAAAAGACAAAAGCCGCGCTGTGCAAGTTGTTGCTACTGCGCCCCGAACTGCTGATACTTGACGAGCCGACCAATCACCTTGACTACAAAACGTTGGATTGGTTGGAAAACTACCTGTCGGACAAGAAGTCGACCCTGATTGTAGTGTCGCACGACAGATACTTTTTGGACAAACTTTGCACGACGATCTGGGACGTGCAACATGGCGAAGTGACGGCGTACAATGGCAACTACACCAAGTACAAACAACTCAAGGCAGAGCGGCGGGAACGTGAGCAACGCGAGTACGATCGCCAGCAAAAGGAAATAGACAAATTACGCGATTATATTGCGCGTAACAAGGTGCGTGCGAGTACTGCCGACATGGCGCACTCTCGCGAGCGTATGCTGGAACGCATGGATGTAGTGGACGCGCCGCGCGCCGACGAACAACCGCCGCGGTTTAAGTTCGAGTACACGTCCGAACCGTCGGAGTTTCCGTTGACGGTCAAGGATTTGTCAGTTGCATTTGGGGATAAACAGGTGCTGTCGCACTTGGATATGCAGGTGCGCCGTGGACAAAAAGTTGCGTTGTTAGGTTTAAACGGCACTGGTAAGTCTACGCTTATACGACGTATTGCCGCAGGCAACCCGGCCGATTACGGACACGTTATCTTTGGCAAAAACGTGCGCATGGGCTACTACGATCAGGAAAACCTCAATCTTAACGGTAAGTTGCGCGTGCTTGACCAATTGTGGTTTGACAACACACGCATGAGCCAAACGGATATCCGCAAGATTTTGGCGCAGGTGACGTTGGGTGCCGACGATGTGTACAAGCTTGTGTCCGAACTGTCGGGCGGCGAACGTGCCAAGTTGGGACTTGCTATGATCATGGCAAAGGACAACAACCTGCTACTGCTCGACGAGCCGACCAATCACCTCGATTTGCCTAGCCGCGAAGCCTTGGAAGAAGCGTTGCGTGCGTATACGGGCACATTGGTCTTTGTGTCGCACGACAGGTATTTTGTCAATGCGCTGTCTACACAGATTGCCGAGCTTAACGACGGACAAGTGACGTTGTACGACGGCAACTATGACGACTTTGTCGGGCGTGTGTACACCAAGCCTGCCGCAGCCAAGCCTGTTGCTTCGACAAACGCCACAAACGGTGTGCAAGCCAAGGGCTACCGCAGTGCCAAACAGCGTGCGGCAGAAGTCAACAATGCGCGTAAGGTCAGGGAGCTGGAAGCCTTGATTACCGAGCTTGAAAGCAAAATCGAGCAACTCAACGCAAGGCTTGTCGATCCGCAAGTTGCGTGCGACTATCGTAAGGTTGCCGAAGTGACCGAACAATTAAACGCCGCCACCGAGCAACTGAACCAAGTCATGCAGCAGTGGGAAGATTTGGCATAGATTTTTCTTTTAAGGTTTTGTGGGAAAAACCTTTTTAGGCAAAAAGCGTTTTTCCCACTCCCTTTTCCCAAAACCTTGAGTAGACATGAACTACGCATAATGTTATCTAAACAAACTTTATGAAAAAAATTGTGCTAATAACCGGTGGCTCGCGCGGTATCGGCGCAGCCACGGTACGACAATTCAATCAACACGGATACACGGTACTGTTTGCGTACAACAACTCGGCACTGGCGGCAAAGCAACTTACCGACGAGCTTAACGCCAACGGCGGTGATGTCCATGCATTGCACTGCAACCTTGCCAATCCCGACGAAATCGACGGTATGTTTGAAACAATTGCAACTTATTACAAACATATCGACGTGCTGGTCAACAATGCCGGTGTTTCCGTCACCGGGTTAATGCAGGATTTGTCTGTCGCAACGTTCGACAACCTGTGGGCAGTCAATGCTCGTGCGCCTTACCTGTGTTGCAAGGCGGCGTTGTCGTTGCTTGCATTGTCGAACAGTCCGTCGGTGGTCAATGTGTCCTCTGTCTGGGGGCTACACGGCGCGTCGTGCGAGACGGCTTACGGCATGACCAAACACGCCGTAGTGGGTCTTACGCGTAGTCTTGCCGAGGAGTGGTCGGGGCGCGGTATTGCCGTCAATTGCGTGTGCCCGCCCATTGTCGACACAGACATGTGCGCGCACCTGTCCGACGACGATAAACAAGCTTTTTGCAGCGAAAACAACTGCCGCGTATACACCGCCGAGCAGGTTGCCGAAGATATTTTCCGTCTTGCCACGAGTGGCGAAACGGGCGTAATAAAGGAGGAAAAGTAATGGCTTGGTACTGGATACTGCTCATCGTTGTGGGCGCAATTGTGGTGTTGTACACCGTTTTGTGCGTCGTAGTAGGGCGCAAAGTGTTGCACCTTGCGGCTACGCCTGTGGCGCATACCATAGAAGAAGCGCGCGCACAACAAATTGCACAGGAAGGTTGGGACTTCGACGAGTACGACAACGTTTGGCAAAAAGAACCTTTTGAAGTGGACTGCGTTCACGGCAAGGTGCGCGGTGAGTTTGTGCACAATCCTGCCAACGACAGCCGCGCCGTCAAGCGTGTGGCGGTTGTGTGCCACGGACATACATGGAACCGCATCAACTCTGTCAAGTACGGCAAGATTTTTTACGACGCGGGCTACGATCTTGTGCTGTACGACCATGCGTACTTCGGACTTAGCGACGGCAACTTTACAACGCTCGGTTTTTACGAACGGCACGATCTCAACACAGTGCTCAATCTTGTACGCGCACGCTACGGCAACGACGCTTTTGTGGTGTTGCACGGCGAGAGTATGGGGGCGGCGACGGTACTTGGCGAACTCGGTCTCCGCGACGACATCGGCGCAGTTGTTGCAGACTGTCCTTTTAGCGACACCATGGCTTACTATCGCGAGATTTGTCTCGAGTTTACCCATTTTCCAGGCTTCCCCGTGGTGGATTTTGCCAATATGATGAGCAAACGCATGTACGGCTACGACTTTACCAAGTACAAACCAATCGACTACGTTGCGGCAAGCGGCACTCCCGTATGTTTTATTCACGGCAAGGCAGACAAGTTTATTTATCCGCATCATAGCGAAGACATGTACAAGGTTTGTCGTAATCCGCTGTCGGAGCTTCACCTTGTCGACGGCGCGGCGCATGCACGCAGTTATCTCACCGACCCGATTGCATACAAACAAATAGTTACGCAATTTCTGTCAAAGGTGGAACAATCGGTTGAAAAATCCGCCTGACCGTGGTACAATACAATAGTTAATACAAGTAAATGCGCCGCTTGTCTAATCGGCGCGACATAAGGAGTACAACAATGAAACTATCGGAAATCAAATACGTTCGTCCAAACAAAGAAGAAGTGCTTGCACACCTTGCTTCCATCAAGGAGCGTATGCAAAACGCGCATACGTTGCAGGAATTTTACGACATTCACGAAGAATACAAGGCTTATGACGAGGACATCGGCACCAACATGCGCATAGCCTTTATCCGCTTTACGCAGGACACTCGCGACGAGTTTTACGCCGCTGAGCAGGACTACCTAGACGAGATCGGACCGGAAATAAACGTTGCCAACGCAGAGATTGCCAACTGCTATCTTACATCGCCTTTCCGTGCGGAACTCGAAAAGCGTTTCCCTCCGGTTATGTTTGTCAACATGCAAATGGCTGTAGACGCCAACGATCCTCGCATTGTTGCCGACCGCGTGGAAGAAAACAAAATGACAACCGCCTACACCAAGTTGATGAGCAGTATCGTCATTGATTTTAACGGTGAAAAGTTGACCATGGCAGGTATCGGCAAATACTTCACTTCACCCGACCGCGACTTGCGCAAACGCGCCGTTTATGCCTGGGGACAAGCCATCGAGGACAACAAACAACAACTTGACGAGATTTACGACAAATTAGTTGCTATCCGCACACGCATGGGACAAAAACTCGGCTATCCCGGTTTCAGCAAGCTCGGTTACATGCGCATGCAACGCAACTGCTACACGGCGGAGGATATTGCTAAGTTCCGCGATAACGTACTTAAGTACCTTGTACCCCTTGCTACCAAGATTCGCAACAAGGTAGGCAAGGACCTTGGTATCGACAAACAGTACTACTACGACAACAGCGTGTTTACGGTTGATGAGCCTCGTCCTATCGGCACACCCGAAGAAATGTTTGACAACGCAAGCAAGATGTACAACGAGATGTCCGAAGAAACGGGCAAACTGTTTGACACCATGCGCGCAAGCGAGTGCTTCGATGTGTTGGCACGCGAAGGCAAATGGGGCGGCGGCTACTGCGAAGGTTTGCCCAAGTACAAATTGCCCTTTATTCTTGCCAACTGGAACGGCTCGGCAGGCGACGTGGATGTATTGACTCACGAATTCGGTCACGCGTTGGAGTTCTACAAGTCGTTCTTCATCGAAAGCGACTTTTTGAGCAGTATTTCCATGGAAACGGCAGAAGTGCACAGCATGAGTATGGAGTTTCTCGCTTATCCGTGGATAGACCTGTTCTTCGGTGACAAAACGCCCGAGTACAAGTTTAATCACATCGGCGGCGCAGTGACGTTTATTCCTTACGGAACAATCGTGGATTGGTTCCAACAACGTTGCTACGACAACCCGAACATGACTCCTGCCGAACGTAATGCAATGTACTACGAGATGGAAAAGCAATTTCTGCCGCATACGACCAGCGAAGGTATCCCCGCTTTGCAGGACGGACGTCGTTGGCAACGTCAGGCGCACATCTTCGAATCGCCGTTCTACTACATCGATTACTGTTTTGCACAATTTACGGCATTGCAATTCCTTGCACTGTCCCAACAGGACTACAAAGGCGCGTTTGCCAAGTACATCAAATTTCTTAACTACGGCGGTACAAAACCCTTTACCGAATTGCTGTCGGAGTGCGGTTTGCTGTCGCCGTTTGAAGAAGAAAGTTTCAAACTTGTCGTCGACAGTTGCGAAAAAATACTCGGACTGTAATATGGTTGGTAAGTAAGTTTATTTCTATTAAAAATGTATTGTGTGTTGTGGATTTCTGCATACGTATGCGGATTTTTGCAACACGCGAGCGTTTACATCGGCATTTACAAGGCACAGCATATGACAAAAATTGCAATTGTGACTGGCGCGACAAATGGTATGGGGCGGGAGTTTGCCCGTATATTGGACAAAAACGAACAACTGGACGAAATCTGGTGCATAGGGCGTAATGTGGCTAATCTCGACGCTCTTGCCGACGAGTTGATGACACCTGTACGCAAGTTTGCAGTCGATCTGACTGACGGCGGTGTACAAATCGTAGTAGATGCCGCTCGGGAAGCGCAACCCGATGTGGCGTGGTTAATCAACGCCGCAGGTTTTGGCAAGTTCGGACGGTATGACGAAATCCCCGTGGAGCAAAGTCTCAACATGGTACGACTTAACTGTGAGTGTCTGGTCGCCATGACGGAATACTTGCTGCCGTTTATGCACGAGGGCGCAAAAATTGCCGAATTCAGCAGCGTTGCGGCGTTTCAACCTACGC
>CAKQXG010000090.1 GCA_934281515.1 uncultured Clostridia bacterium
CCACGTGGAAAGAATGGAAAGATTTTGATTGGGAAAGTGTAGACAAGTACGGTTTCTTGGAAGGACTTGCATATAAGTCTACAGATGGATATTATGCTATCGGACACTTCGAGGAATTTGGAATAGTCCGTTTTTCAAAAAATGAGTTGATCATGTGGAATGTTATTGCTAATTGTAAAAGTACAGAAGATATAAGCATTCAAAAGGATATTGAAATAGATTCGGCAATATTCTGGCATAAAGATAAAAAAGATTGTTTTTATCTTGCGGTGGCTGGAAAAACAATTGATTTCAATAACCATAAGTTTGTTGTTAAAAATGTAAATATACTTGTTTATGGTGACGTGACGCTTAAAAATGTAGTAGATTTCAGCGGTAAAATAGTGACAACAAGCAATAACGTAGAAATAAAGGTAAACGATACCACTTGTTCCACCAAAGGCATGTCCGGCGGAAATGAGTATTCGTTTACTTTTGAAAGTGGTGTTTTAAAAACAAACAACTAATACTAACTAGGGACTGTTGCATTAAGGAATGACGTCTATAACCAAAAAAGAACACTCGGCCGTGCAAACTGTTGAGTGTTCTTTGCTTGTACGATTGTTTGCCCTTTTGTATAAACCACTTGACAAGCGGATAAAATTAGGGCAAAATAAAGTCGAGTTAAAAATTGCTCTGAAAACGGAGAACCTTATGAAAACAAAACATCGTCATCCCGTGCCTGCGAGCAGATTTTTGCTTGGCGCGGCAAAACTGTTTTACGGCAACAAGTATTTTACTAAGCGGTGCAAGCTGACCTGCGACGGAGCATTGTCTGCCATAAAGCCGCCCTACATAGTTGTTGCAAACCATGCAGGTTTTGCCGACGTCGGCGGATTGGAAATGCTTGCCGCTCCCGATTACCCCAGTTTTGTAATATCCGTTACGCAACTTGTACAGTGGCCGTCGCTTATCAGGCGCATGGGCGTTTTGCCTAAAAAGCAATTTACGGTTGACACGTCGCTTGTGCGCGACATCAAGTACATTTTGGACAAAGGGCGCAGTGTGGCTATCTACCCCGAGGCAAAACTGTCGGTGGTGGGTACGCCCAATATTATCAAGCCGTCGGTTGCCAAGCTGGTGCGATTGCTGAAAGTGCCGCTTGTCACGGTGCGTTTCAACGGGACTTACCTGCACAAGCCGAGATGGGCGCATGGTACGCGCTTTGTACCGTTGCATGCCGAAGTGCGCCTTGCCGTAACGCCCGACGAAGTGGGCAAACTGTCGGTGGACGAGATACACAACCGCATTGTAACCAATCTTGCCTACGACGACTACGCCTACCAACTTGCCAACAATATTAGTATAGACGTACCCGACCTGTGCGAAGGGTTGGAAGGAATATTGTACAAGTGTCCCGAGTGCGGAGCAGAATACGCTATGACCGCCCATGGCAACAAGTTGCAATGCGGCAGATGCGGCGCGACTGTTACGCAGGACGAGTACGGCGCATTGCATGGCGGCAGGTTTGACAAGGTGACCGATTGGTACGCATGGCAAACCGAGTGTGTACGCGAAGAGTTGACAAACGGCACTTATCGGTTTGAGGACAATTACCTGTGCGAAAAACTTGTCGGCAAAAAGTACGTTACCGTAGGCGAAGCGGTGCTTACCCACGACGAGACAGGCTTGACTGCAACGATAGGCGAAACAAAGTTGTTTTACAAGCGCGACAGTATGTACACGTTGAGTTTCAACAACGACTACGTGTTTTTGCCTACTGCCGAAGCGGTGTACCGCTTTAAGCGCACTGCCAATCTTGGCGAAAATGCCAAGTTGAACATTGCGATAGAACAGCAAAGCTTGTTGGACGAACTCAAGTGACGACCCGACATGCTTGTGTGAAATTTTTGCATACGTAGGCAAAAATTGCTTACATCCTGCTGCTATTAACAACAAAAAACAGCGCCCTTATCACTGCTGATACGGGTGCTGTTTTGTCGTTTGCTACTTACTCGTTGCCGTAGCTCTTGTCGTAGTGACGGTAAGCGTGACGTGTATTGCCGCGTTGTTCGCCGTCCTCTACCATGTTGAAGCGTGATACGCACAGCCATACAATCATGTATACGCCTGCCGCGCCGACAAGGATATACAACACTCTTTCAAGCCATCCCATGCCGAACGTAATCCAGTTGACAAAGTTGAAGCTGAATATACCTATCGTCAACCAGTTCAGCGCACCGACGATTGTCAGTATCAGCGCAATCACAGAAAACACGTTAAATGTTTTGTTCAACAGTCTGTCCTCCTTGTTGTTTTGTAGTGCTAGTATGCGGAAGTTGTCGACAAATATACATTGCAGCCCGACGTAGGTAGTCTATAGCGTAGATGTAGCGGGAACTGCCGTTACCGACGGTATGTCTGTTGTCAAGCGTTCGTTTGCGTGTTTGATATGCGCATTTCTTTACACTTGTCGCAATTTCGTCCAAAAATTTCGCCGCGAAAGCGGTTGCCAAAAAAACGAATCAATGTTAAAATATAGATACTTATGCAAACGCAGTTGTTACAATTTACAAATGCCGACCTTGCCGAGGCAGGACGGCTGATACGTGCAGGGCAGTTGGTGGCTTTTCCTACGGAAACGGTGTATGGCTTGGGCGCAAATGCCCTTGACGTTGCCGCCGTCAGAAGTACCTATGTTGCAAAGGGACGTCCCAGCGACAACCCGTTGATTGTCCATGTGTGGTGTCGCGAGCAAATTGCCGACATTGCCGAGTACGTCTCGCCCGACGCCGACAAAGTGATACGCGCCCTTATGCCGGGCAGTGTAACCATTGTGTTGCCCAAGCGGAGTTGTATTGACGACTGCATAACGGCAGGCTTGCCTACGGTTGCGATACGTATGCCGCAAAGTCAGCAAGCACGCGATTTTTTGCGTTATGCCGACGTACCTGTCACTGCGCCGAGTGCCAACACAAGCAGCAGACCGAGTCCAACCACATGGCAACGCGTGCGTGACGATATGGACGGTAAGATTGCCGCCATTTTGTGTGGCGACGATTGCAAAGTAGGTATAGAATCGACGGTATTTGACCTTACCGATCCCGACCAACCCCGCATTTTACGTCCCGGAGTGGTTACTGCAGACATGCTGGAAGCGGTACTGGGACGCAAGGTTGCCGTCATCACCGACCCAAAAGCCAAGGTAAACAGCCCCGGCGTGCGGTACAAGCACTACGCGCCCAAGGTGCCTATGGCGTTGGATTTGTCGGGCGACGTTGCCAAACTTGCCGCCTACTACGACAGTCTTGTCGCCGACGGACGCAACCCCGTATTGTTGGTGGAGCACCCCGAATATTTCGGCAGTCGTAATACATGGCAAATCGGCACAACCGACGAGCAAGTGGCGCACGGTTTGTTTGAGAACCTGCGCTTGCTTGAAACCAAGTACGACTACATTGTAGCTAGTTACAGCAGCAAAACAGAGTTTGCGGAGAGTATACTTAACCGCTTGATTCGTTCCGCAGGGCACAATTTGATATAGTCGACTGATTGTGGCAATCACCGTTGCCAACCAAAATAAGGAGTTTAGCATGAATATATCCATTGCATCCGACCATGGCGGTCTGGAATTGAAAAACAAAATTGCCGGGTATCTTGTTTCTCTCGGTCACAACGTAGTCGATTTCGGCACATATACCACGGACAGTTGCGACTATCCCGACTTTGCCCACCAAGCCGCCGAGGCAGTGGCAAGCGGTAAGTGTGAGTGTGGCGTAGTGGTGTGTACTACAGGTATCGGCGTAAGCATGGTTGCCAACCGTCACAAAGGCGTGCGTTGCGCACTGTGCACCAACACCGATCAAGCCAAGTTTACTCGTCTGCACAACAATGCAAACATGATTGCTTTCGGACAAAAATATACTACATTTGATATGGCGAAGTTGATGTTGGACGTCTTTCTCGACACACCGTTCGAGGGCGGACGTCATCAGAAACGTGTAGAAAAGATAGAGGTGTAACGATGATCGAACAAACGGTAAACTCCATTCTGGAAGCGGAGGACGAAGCTAAACGTCGCATTGCCGACGCTGAAGCACGTGCTGCCGAGATTATAAACGACGGTGAAGTTGCCGCCGAAGGTATCCGCAAGGCCGCCGCCGCTGACAACAAGACATATTTTGCCGAGCAATCTGCCGCAATCGATGCCGAAGCAGCACGTCAGGCAGCCGAATTTCTTGCTAGTGAAAATGCCGAAGCCGACAGACAAACCGCCGCTTGTCAGGCAAACGTCGACAAAGCGGTAAAGATCATTCTGGAGCAATTGTAAAATGATTGTAACCATGAAACGACTTTCCTTGCTTGCTATGAAAGCCGACAAGGAAAATATTTACAATGCGCTTATCCGTACGCAAGCGGTGGAATTGAAGCGCACCGAGGACCTGCCGCAGTGCGTAACCTTGGTGGACAATGCCGCATGCGAACAGGTTGCCGAGCGCGTCAAACGTGCCGAAGAAGCCGTTGCATATTTGCGCGAGTCCGTCGAGCGTTACAATGCCGAACACGGCAAAGGGCATACGGTGGAACTTGCACACAACACTTTTGCGCGGCCGCGTACCGAGTTGACGTTTGACGACTTTATCGGTTTTGCCGACAACGCCGCCGACGTCGAGAGACAAATCGACGATTTGTTTGCGTTGCGCGACAAGTTGACAAGTCTCAACTCGCAATCGGCGCAAAACGCGGCGGAGACAAGCAATGTTGCGTTTTTTGCCAAGCTGACCCATCCGACTACGTGGTACGCCGACACCGACAGCGCAATTGTGCGGCTGTGTTCGTTGCCGACATCTGCCTGGACGGAACTGTGCAGCCTTGCAGGCGGATACGAAACGGTGGACGTGGAATTGATCGACGACCACTCGCCCGACAGTCTTGTTTGCGTTGTTGCGCACAAAGCCGATATTGACTTTTTGCAAAAGGCGGCGGCGCTGGGACTTGTGCAAACCAACTATGTTTGCGACGAGTTGCCGACAGTACGTTTGCAACGCCTGAATAATGTTGCGGCGGACATCGGTAAGCAAATCGACGATACGGTTTCAAAAATCGTTGCCTATCACGACAAAGTGATTACGTGGCAAGTGTACATAGACTACCTGGAACTGCTCGGCAAAAAGTTGGCTGCAGACGGCAATCTGCAACAGACAAACAGCACGTTTGTGTTGGAAGCCTACTATCCTGCCGATGACGAAAGTAAAGTGCTTGGCGCGATAGACAAGGTTACATCCGACTGCGAAGTGTACACTAACGACATAGGCGAGACGGAATTTGCACCCACTCTTACCAAAAACAACGGCGTGGTACGGCAGTTTGAGTTTGTCACAAACAACTACACGTCGCCCGACTACCACGAAATAGACCCCAACCCTGTGATGAGTTTCTTTTATTTTGCAATCTTCGGATTGATGGTTGCCGACGTGGGGTACGGTCTGTTGCTTGTGCTGGCAGGTTTGTTTGCGCACTTTGCCATCAAACAGCGTACCACAATGCGCACGATGTTGCAACTGTTTGGCATTTGCGGCGTTGCCGCTATGATTGTGGGCGGTTTGTTCGGCAGTTTCTTCAGCTATCCGTTGCAAAACGTATTTCCGTGGTGGCAACCGCTTATCCCCGACCCGTCAAAGTACCCTATGGTAATGATGGCAATCAGTCTTTTGTTCGGCGTGGTGCATATCGCCGCAGGCGTTGCGTGTAACATGGCGGTCAAGTACAAACAGCACCGCAAATTGTCGGCATGGCTGGTTGATTTCCCGTGGGTAGTGTGCTTTGTTGCGTTTATCGTGGCGATACTTAACCCCGCGCTTGACATGGTCAATTACGAGCCGTATCTGGCGCTTAAATTGCCTCAAGCGGTATCTACAGCGGCATTGTACGTGTGTCTCGGTTCGCTTGCCGTAGCGATATTGTTTGCAGGACTCGACACCAAAGGCATACTCGGCAAAGCCATGGCAAGCTTCGGCGCGGCGTACGGACTTATCAACTACTTCAGCGACATAATGAGTTACATCCGCGTGTTCGGTCTGATGTTGTCAAGTGCCCTGATGGGTACGGTCATCAACCAACTTGCGGAAATGGTCATCGGCGACGGCGGCGTAGGCTACGTGTTTGCTGTAATTCTGCTTATATTCGCCCACATGTTTAACCTTGTTATGGGTATACTGGGCGTGTACATACACGACGGCAGACTGCAATACGTGGAGTTTTTCGGCAAGTTTTACACGGGCGACGGACAACTGTTCGTCCCGTTCTGCTCGGACACGAAGTATGTTGAAGTCAAATAACCGACAACCTTACGTTGAGCAGAGGAATGTGGCATAAATTTCTGATTGCCTTGTCTGCAATGTGTGGTTGAGTGACAGAAACAGGTTGTGTAACCTTTATCAATCGTTGTACCGACTAATCGTCGTACATATACAAAACAAAAAAACAAAATTTGGAGGAAATAAAAAATGACCGGACTTACAATCGGTATTATGAGTCTTGCGCTTTGCGCTATTTTGTGCGGCACCGGTTCCGGCTTGGGACTTCGCGCAACGGGTTCCGCCGCTACGGGAGTCATGGCGGAAGATCCCAACAAGTTCAGCAAAGTAGTAGTGCTTGCGCTTTTGCCAGCAACGCAGGGTATTTACGGATTTGTTATCGCAATCCTCGGCGCAAGTTACTTGCCCACTGCTACCGCATTGGGTACGCAAGGTGCCAACGCCGCTCAGATTCTGGCGCAAGGATGGAATATCTTTTGGGCAGTTATGCCTATGACTATCGGCGGTTCCGTATCCGCTTATCTTCAAGGCAAAACTGCAGCGACTGCCATAATCGGTGTTGGCAAAAAGGGTGAAATCAGCAGTAAGGCGCTTATCTTCCCTGCAATGATCGAGTTCTACGCATTGCTTGGCTTGGTTGTATCTATTCTGTTGCTCAGCAATATTCCCGTAAGCAATGTCAGCCAGATCGTTGTCGAAGTGGTCAAAGATGCCGTGCAACCCTGATTGGCGCAGACAGAAATATAGCAGTTACGACCAATATCCACAAGTGGACACTTGTGTTTATCGTGAAAGACAATACGAAGCAACGGTGTTTGATCAAAGTATCGTATTGTAAATGAAGAAAACGTAAAACAGTAAATTTGCGGCGTTGCCGATTTCGGCCCGCCGAGAGGTTCTGATATGAACGGAAAAGAAAACATTATCGGGCGTATACTAAACGACGCCGACAACAAAGCGGAATATCTCGTGGAAGAAGCTACTACACGAGCTGCAGCAGCCAAAACCGCCGCTCAGGATAGCGTTGCCGCCGACAAAGCCGCAATGGACAACAGGTTGCAAAACCTGCGCGAAGAGCGTATTCGTAACGCTCTTGCCAATGCCAAACTTGACGCACGCAAGTACAAACTTGCAGGCAAACAGCGGCTTATTAGTTTGTGCTACGACAGTGCTCTTGCCTCGCTACGTAATATGTCCGCCGAGCAAACCGCGCAACTTATCGCGAAACTGCTTGCGACCTATGCCGAGGACGGCGAGATTGTCAACTTTGCCGCAAAGGACAGCGGTGTAGTTACGCAAGCTTTGCTTGACCGATCTGGCAAAAAATTAACGCTCGGACAGGCAATCGATATCGACGGCGGTGTGGTGCTTGCAGGCAACGGCTACGACAAGGATTTGACTCTTGTCAAGCTTGTGGAATACGTCCGCGACAAGACCGAGGCAGACGTTGCCGCCGCTTTGTTTGGGGGAAACAATGTCTAGCGAAAAACAAATCTTTGCCAACGGCAGAGTCTCGGTAATTTCTACCGGGTTGTTTGCCATGGACAAATTTGTACGCCTTGCCGAGTGCAAAACTTTGCAGGAAGCGTTAAAAATGCTGTCGGAAAACGGCTATGGTGCAGGAGCGACATTGGACAATCCTAACGACTACGACAATGTTTTGCGGGACGAGTTGGACAATGCGCTTGCCGAGTTGAAGGAGTTTTGTTACGACAAAAACGCTCTCGGATTTTTACTTGCGACCTACGACTTTGCCAATGCCAAGACGTTGATGAAAGCCAAATATATGCGTGTCGACGGCACTGACGGCTGTTTTGCAGGTGCAAGTTATCTGCCCGAACAAATGCAAAATGATTTTGTCAACGACGAGTACCATGCTTACCCCGTGACTATGGCGGAAGCGTGCGACCGCATTGACGACAGGTTTGCGCGTGGCGAACGCAGTCCGTCGGTAGTGGATGAGGAATTGGAC
>CAKQXG010000091.1 GCA_934281515.1 uncultured Clostridia bacterium
GAACATATCCGTACATGTAGTTGATATAGTCGCCGCATTTGTGGAAGTGGCAAATCTTTTCAGGGCGATACTGCAACGTCTGGGCCTTGTCGTCGTCGCCGTTGGCAACAAACATATCGTAGGCCTCGCCCTTGGTCATTGTCATGCGTTCAAACGGCAAGTCGGCCGCAACGATACGGTTCATTTCGGCAATAACGGTTTTAAGCATCTTACCGTCCAACTTGATGTCGGGCGACACAAGAGTGACCAGTAGCGAACGCGAAATACCGTAACAAATCTTTACACGGTAATCGGGGTAGCAATTGTGGAACGCCATTGCGATAAGGTAGCGCATACCCGTTTCGTACACCTTTACTGCGTCGCTGTCGGCAAGGTCAAGCAACTTCACCTCACAATCGAAGCCAAGTTCGTAGCTCAACTCGCGCAAGCGGTTGTTTACCTTTGCTACGACGTACTTTTTGTCAGGGTCGTTGACAAGGCTTAGTATGGTATGTTTGCCTTCCAATTGCATTTGTTGCCCGTTGATGGTAACAGTGTACATATATCCTCCCTTTGGCATGCGACGCACCTTGTGTAACCGCACTTTGATAGGCTTTGTTCGACGAAGTATACTCCGTAGCTACACAAAGCACAAAGTGCCTGTCGGCGAAAAAAAACGAGCGGTCATTACTAGCCGCTCGCTTTGTCGGTTTGTCCGCATGCAAGTGTTGACTTGGTAATTAAGTATATGTATTATACACTAAAAATTACAAATGTCAATACCCTCAGGATTTTTTGTGGAAGTTTTTTGTTGCTACTACTTTTTGAGCCAACCGAACAAACCCTTCGAGGCGTACTCCTGTTCGGTCACTTCACCCACCACATAACCTTGTTCTCCTATCGCATGGCGCAAAGCCTGCTCGTCGATGTGGTCTTTGCTGAATATCTCTACTACTCCTTTGGTATGCGACGCCGTCACCTTGTTTACGTCAAAATTGCGGCGTACCACATCATTGACGTGAGACTCGCACATGCCACACTTCATTCCGTCCACTTTTGCAATTGTTTTATACATGGTTGTCACTTCCTTTTTTTGTTTTGTATGTCAGTCCGCCATTTTAAGAGACTCGACCATATCTATGTTTTTGTTTTTGCGAGCGACAAGCAGACTGACCGCAAGCGATACGACGAATGTCAGCGCAATGCCCACAATGTAGGTTACAGGCCCCAAAAATACCGTCAGTTCGTACTCCGAAGCCAATGCGTCGACAAGGTACTGCAACGTAAACACACCGGCAGGCAAACCTATTACAATGCCGACCAACGTCAGCCACATGTTTTGCCCGACAAGCAGTCTGCCGATTGCCGCATCCTTAAAGCCCACCACCTTAAGCGTAGCCATTTCGCGGTAACGTTCGGTGTAGCTCATCACGCCAAGGTTGTACAATACTACAAGTTCCAACACGAGCGCACCCAACACAAGCACGGCAACGCTGGTATTCATCAGTTCCATCATGGAGTCGAACGAGTCGGTAATTTCCGACTTTATTTGTTTACTTTTGATTTTGTCGTTTACAGGCACGTCGCTTTCTGCAAGGTTGGTGTAGACAGAATCTATCTTGTACTCCACACCGATGCTGTCGGCGTAGTCGGACGTGACAACGACGCTTTCCGTCATTGAGCTGACAATACCGACCACCTTCATTTTGTAAACAACGTTTTTGCCGTAAGGTTTGACCTCTATCGTATCGCCGACTTTTTTGTTGTTGTCGTCGGCAACACGACGGCAGAGATATGCGCCGTCGGTACCAAGCTCAACAATCTTGCCGTTGTCGTCTACAAAGTGCAAACGCCCGTTACCAAGTCCGTACACGTTGAGACCGACCGCTTTGCTGCCCACTTCCACCGACACCGTTGCGCTCCAATCGCCGTCGGGCATACTGTCCACAATGGCTTGACGTTGCGCCGCAGTTGCCGTCTCGTCGATAAACACTCGCGTGTTGTAACTCATGGCTTGATTGTAGTTGACGTCGATAAACTTGTTCAACGTATCCTTCATGCCGAAACCGCCGACAAGCAATATCATACAACCGACAATGCCTATAAGGCTCATAAGCGAACGTGCCTTGTGACGAAATACGTCGCGGATGTTCCACTGTGCGGCGAAACCCAGTTTATTCCACAGCTTGCCGCGTTCCACAAGCAGTTTGCGCATCTTTTTGGGTTGGTAAGGTTGCAACGATTCTGCCGCCGACCCCTTCAACATCTTGCGCACCGACAGAAAGCCGACCAACGTCAACGCAGCCAGCATCACCGCAAGCACAATGTAGCACATTGCAGGCACGTAAATGGTCCATTGCGGAATGTCGATGTAGGAGCTCATCATGCCGTCAGGGTTGACAATTATGTACGCCACGCCGAACCCGAGTATAACGCCCAACACGATGCCTATTACGCCAATAGAGAAAGCGTAACTTGTGTAGTGCACGGATATGCGCCTGTCCTTAAAACCGAGCGCTTTAAGGGTGCCGATTTGAGTCTTTTCTTTGGCGGTTAGGCGGTGCATCGTCGTGACCATTGTCAGCACGGCAATTGCCAGAAACATTACAGGCAATACGGTACTCATGGTTTGTCCTTCTTCTATTTCACCCTGCGTACCGGAGTAGGAGTAACTTTCGTCCTTGCCGAGCACCAGCATTGTTTTGCCGAGTGCGTCGTTTACCTTTTGAGTAAAACCGTCTTTGTCCAGCGAGCTTAAAACGTTGATCTGGTAGTATCTGCCGCCCACAAACGCCACTTTGTTGTAGTAGGCAGGCGAAACATAGGCAAAGCCGTAGTTCTCGTGGTTGGGCATTATCTGCGTGTCGTCGATTACGCAAATCATGTACTCGCCCGACTTGACAAGTCCGCGCACGGTTGCGTCAAGTTTGAATCCTTGCAGTTCCAGTTGCAGGTCGTCGCCGATCTCGATGTTGTTCTTCTGCGCATATTGGTAGGACACCCAGATGCCTTTCTCGTCCTCGGGGTCGTATTCCGCGCCTTCGATGACGACGAACAGCGACACCTTAGGGTTGGTTGTAACGGTTGTGGACAGCGTGTGTTGCCCCTGTTTGAAATTTGCGGCAAAGTACAGCGCAACTTCGTCCACGCCGTCAAGCGCGGCAATTTTGTCGGCGTCGGCTTCCGTCAGCCCGTTTTCGTCGACAATGCGGTAGTCGGCAAAGCCCGTCTCGCGCATAAAGTCCTGTGTGTTGCGTTGCAGTGTAAACCACTCGACATTGTAACCGACAATAATGGTACAGAAAGCAGATAAAAGGATGAAAGAAAAAACTTCCGACGGCAAAAGACGTTCGATGTGCCTCGAACGAACGAGAAAAAAGCAATTATGCAAAACACTCTACAATGCGAGAGTTTTTTTGCAACGGCATTTGAAATGCAACACAAGAGCACCCGACTGCAATGTGCAATCGGGTGTGTATATACGAAGATATGCGGATTACTCTGCGTCGGTTGCGGTGCCTTGAGCAGCTTCTGCAGCGGCTTTGGCAGCCTTACGCTTAGCGCGAGCTTGTTCCTTTTTGTATAGCTTTTCTTCTTCGATGGCTTTGACGGCAATGGTCATGGTTTGCTTTGCGGCGGCAAGCGTAGCTTCGTCAAACACCTTAAGAGTTGTAGGAGCTTGCTTTACCTTAAGCTTGTTGTCAGCCATGTAGTTGCGCAGGTCGCTGTTGGCAATGACAAATTCGCAAACAATGATACCGCGCTTGATAAGCAGGCGCACAATGCTGTTTTTACCGACCTTGTACTCTTCGTAGCGGTCGTTTTTGAAGCATCTGTTGCCTTCCACTGCGGATGCGGCAGCGACGATTTCGTCGTAGTAACCGCGCATTTCGTCGGACAAAGCCTCGTACTTTTGGCTGAGAGTCTCTTTTGTAGCAGAGAAAGTAACCGCGTCTCCGTCGGGGATAACGGGGGCTTCTTCGGCAACGGCGGCAACTGCATCGTCGTCGGTGTCGTCGGACTCGTCAACGCCCTTCAGGAAGTCGTCTGCCAAACGCGCGGCGTCTGCAATAAACTGTTCTTCCGTCATGCCGTCGGCTTGCGCCTCGTCCGATTGCTCTGCTTCTTCCGTCGTATCGGCGGCAGCTTCGGCAGCTTGTTGAGCAAGAATTTCTTCGTCTTGCATGGTGACATTGCGCAAAACAATGATAACAATCGCCGCACAAATAGCCGCAATAATCAGCAAAATTGCCAATGTTACAATTTCCATATCTATTCTCCTTCGTTTTAATTGAGCGGAATATTCGGGCAAAAACACAAAAATAACTATACGTTTGAAGAATTTACCGACATATTTCTACTCGTACTAATGTCATTATATACTATTTTTTTTCGTTCGTCAACAACAAAAAACTATTTTGTACGCTTTTTCGCTAAAAAAATATGCCAAAACGACCTTTTAAGGCAAACTTGACATACTATTACAGACATATTACTCTACAAATCGCGAAAAACGAGAGTACGACACAAACCTGCGGTATTTTGCATACGTAGTGAAAATTTTGTCACCTGACGCGCAAGTTTAGGATTGAAGCATTTCCGATTGTTTGTGAATAAATTTTGTTAATCTGTACCAAACCATATCAAAGCCTTCTACCTCGGTGTGGAAGGTGGCGGCGTAAGCCGTCGGATGAGGGGACAGAAACAACTCTTGTATCATCCACTCCTACTAACCAATATTAAATTGCTGCATACACAAGCCATGCATAACGTGTATACACAAAGTTTTTGGAAAGAGGTACGGGGAGAACCCTTTTTGCCTAAAAAGGTTCTCCCCGTAATCACCAAAAAACAAAAAATTTTTTACAAACACAAAATATCGTCAATCAAGCCGTACTCTTTGGCTTCCTGTGCGCTCATCCAATTGTCCCGTTCGCAGTCGGCATGCACCACTTCGACGGGCTTGCCGACGTTTTGAGCAATGATACGTTCCAATTCTTCACGAGAGGCAAGTATACTCTTTGCCATCTTGCGCATGGCGGTTTCCGACTTGTAGGTGCCGTTGCGCGACTGTATAAGCGGTTGGTGTATCAATATGCGGCTGTGAGCCAACGCAAAGCGTCTGCCGGGTTTGCCGCAGGTCAGCAAAAATGCGCCCATGCTTGCCGCCATGCCGAAGCACACGGTAGATACGGGGGCCTTGATGTGCTGTATCACGTCGTAGATTGCCAGACCGTAGTCGATGCTGCCGCCCGGCGAGTTGATATACAGACTTATTTCGCGCGTGTTGTCCTCCTGGTCGAAGTTCATCAGGCGCACAATTACGTCCATTGCGCTGTTTTCGTCTACAGGTCCGCTAAGTATGATAATTCTCGGTTCGTCCATTGTTTCGTCCTCCGCGCTAGTCAATTATGCTGTCGATAAGTCCGTACTGCACCGCGCCTTCGGCGTCAAGCTCCAGACCAAGTTCGATGTCCTCGTGTATGCGGTCGGGGCTTTGCCCCGTGTGCGTAACAAACAATTCTTCCATGACGTCACGTTCCAGACTGACTTCTCTTGTGGCAATGGCGATCTCCGTCTGTTGGTTCGTACCGACGTGCAGTGTGCCGTAGGGTTGTTCCAGGCTAAAACTGCAATGGCGCAAGGCAAATCTACTGCCCTTTTTGCACCCGGCAAGCAGCAGAGCCGAGTAGTTGGACACCGCGCCCATGCCCACGCCCGTGACAGGGTTTGGAATACTGCGCACCGTGTCGTAGATGGCAAGCATGTCAAGATAGTTGCCGCCGTAACTGCCGATAAACAGTTGAATCGGTTCTTTGTCGTTCAGTGCGCTCATTTGCAGCAGTTGAAACACAATGGAGCTTGCCGCGTTGGTGTCGATGTAGCCTTGCACAAGTATCACGCGACTTTCCAGTAGTTTTTTTTCTAGTTCTGTAGCCATATTGCACCTCGTAATTACGCAAAATTCAGCATACGTGTTTATTTTTCGTTAGTATTGTACCACATTACTCGCTTACCCGTCAACCACCTTGATTGTACTTAGTTTAGAAATAAGTTTTGTGGGGAGTGGAAGTTTGTTTTGCGGGGGAAGGAAAACTTTTTGAAAAAAGTTTTTCCTTCCCCCGCTCCCCTATCTTTTCAAAAACTTTAATAAAGATTTGTGGGAAAACCCCTTTTTACAAAAAGCGGGTTTTCCCACACCCTTTCCCCAAAAACTTTGAGTAAATAACGTGTGCACAAATGAAGAAAAGTAAATTACTGCCAAGTCCTGATATGTCATGTTGAGCGTAGTCGAAACATCCCCTGGAAAGGAACCTTATAAACCTCTCCCCTTCGAGAGGCCACCTGACGTGGACGCGCTATGATGTTGCGAATATCCCCACTTGCCCCACCGGCGAGGTGCGGATGAGAGTACATGAAGTCTATTGTGTACTTACAATAGTACACAGCATTTCCCCTAGAGCGTGCACGTCAGGTGCCCCTGGAAAGGTTCCTTGTAATCTTCAATATTGATTGGCAGTAAATCGCTTAATTTCAGCCAACTCAATTTGCCGTCAGGCAAACCTTATTTAGTACCACTTACCCACCGCACACCTGCACAATCATATCGACCGCCTTCAATACACCCAGCACCACTACGGGCGCACAGATGTACACAAACAGCGATTGCTTACCCGTCCACAACAACGGGCGCAACCACCGCGGCGCAGTCGGACAGGCGCACAAGCTTTTGCGCTGTGGGTACAGATAGCCGCCCAGCAACGCGCCCCACATAAATATGCCAAGGTGCGGCAACAACGGCTGAAAGTCGTTAGGTGACAACGCACGTCCACGCGGACAAAACACCCACAACGCCCAAAAATTGCTGTCTACGGCGCAATCGTGCGCAATTTGGTCCTTGTACAAGTACACCACGCCCACCGCTACAAGAAGGCTTGCCAGCCAACCGCACACCCACTTTGGCACACGCACAACGTCAAGCAGGGTCTGCACCGTCACGCACACGGTCAGCACGGCAATGATGTTGAACAGCAGTTTGCCCGTAACCAAACTTGGCAGTACAAGTCCCCCAAGGTAGTATCCGCCCATAAACACGGCGCAAAATACCCACATTTTGGCAAGCCTGCGCTTGTAGTTGGTAGTCAATCGGCAACTGATGCCCGACAAGAATACAAATACCAACACACCGGGCAGTATCGTTGCCTGGCAAAATGCGCTTTTGTAGTACCCCCGCGATACGCGCAACAGAAAGTCGGCAAACGCCGTTCCCGTGTCAAACAAGCCGCAATTTACGATAAATATTGTACAATGACACAGCGTGACAAAAAATATCAACACACCGCGTATCAGGTCCAGTTCCCACACGCGCGGTTTGTCGGGGTTGTCGTATGTAAAAAATGTTTTAAGCCGATTTAGCATTGCAACGTCCTTTGTATTTTGTTACCCGAAAATTGTAACATATTTCGACAGTCATGTCAATCCGTTGCACTTGCTACAACTACATATCCTATTGTTGATAACTGCAAAAGTGATATACTATGTTGAGCGATGCTAAAAGCATAGTCAAAACATCTACTGGCAAGGCTCCGGTTTACTACAATTAGGGCATTACAACTTACTCTTGTTTTGAAGTTGTCTAGTGGTCTAAAATAAAAGCACCTCAAAAATAAAAATTTTCAAGGTGCTTTTCATGCCAGAAAAAATTAATTTATATTCATCATTAAAACTATTACTTTACTTGTATAGTTGCTGCGCCTTTTAGTTCATTTCCAAGATAAGAATAAACTGTTATGGCGTTTACATTTACGGCTTCTGAAACAAATTCATTGTTTACAGTTTTACCAAATACATTTTTTGTAACAAAAGTTTTACCATTTTCCTTGTATTCGATTGTTTCAAATTGGAACACATAGTAGTATTCGGGAGCTTCTTCCGTGCCAATATTTACAAGTGTCACTGTATCATTGGTGTTTTCTATATCAAATTTGCTACCAGCCTGATATTTAGAAGCAGATTCTGCAATACCAAGACTATCATACTGTTCTTTTGTAACAAATTTACCATTATACAATGCAACCTTTGCAGTTCCATTATTAAACTCGGGTGAAATCTTGATAGAGAATGAGTACGAGGATTGTTCAGATTCTTCTTTAATG
>CAKQXG010000092.1 GCA_934281515.1 uncultured Clostridia bacterium
CAATGACCTTTACGTTACCGCTTTTAAGTTGTTTAGCCGCCTGAGTAAGCCGATATTTACGAATATACTCGGTCGGCGTCAGCCCGAGACAGTCACGGAATAGTCGATAAGAATACCACGGAGAAAACAACGATGCGCGCGCCAAGTCTGACAAATTGATTTCTTCTGCATTATTCTTTTCGATATAGTCCTGCATTCGCTGGACAGCCAAAATCTGTTCTTTCATATTCAACTCCTTACGGACGGTATTATACAGTAGAAAGCAAATTTTTTCTCGACTTTCCTTGCTCTTTTACTTTGATTTTACATACCGATTGCTTGCCTTTATATCTGCGATTTCAGTTAAATGCATTTCAATAGTCGGATACTTTGTGTGTGCGTTTGGTTGCAAGTATTCGGATTTTTTTATGTTTGGATTCAAACCTTAGTCGGTGGTGGCAAACGATTTTTGTCTAAAATAACGTATTTTTTTGTCGTTTATCGACAAAAAGCACCCTTTACGGGGTGCTTTTCTTTGTGTGAGGTGTTCGTTGCGACGTCGGATTGGCAGTGGGGCAAATGCCCGTGCGTTTTCACTTACCGCCACGTTTTCTCGGGGAAAGCGGCTCGGCATTGGCTTCGTAGGTTTGCCATACGTTTATGCGGTCGTTTTCGTCTATTTGGCGTACAACGCGCGCAGGTACGCCTGCCACGATACTGTTTGGCGGTACGTCACGCGTCACAACCGCGCCTGCCGCCACAACGCTGCGTTCGCCTATCGTCACGCCTCCGCAAATTGTTGCGCCTGAGCATATCCAACAGCCGTCGCCGACGGTTATGGGCGCGGAGTACTCCAGGTCATGTCTGCCGTCGGGATAGTCCGCATTCAGGCGTTCTTCGGCAATCAGCGGATGGTTGGGCGTTGCAAATATTACGCCTGCGCCGATCCACACGCCGTCACCAAGCGTGATGGGCGCAATGTCCAAAAACGTGCAATTGTAGTTGACAAAACACTCCTTTCCGACGTGTATGTTTACGCCGTACTCGCAGTAAAACGGTGCAAACACGGCAAAATCTTTGCCTTTTGCCGACGGTATCAGTTTCTCCAGCGTGCGTTGTTTGCGTTTTACCTGCCACACGGGTATTCGGTTGAATTTGTCGCAAAGAACCAGTCCGCGCGCGTGTTGTTTTGCTATGTCTGGGCTGGCGGCGTTGTACAGTTTGCCGCTGACCATGCGATCCCAATCACTTACATTGTTGTACATTTTGTATTCCTTTTGTAATGGTTTTATTTCGGTTTTCCGATACAATGTCTCTCTTTACTCGGCGGCGGCGATGGATTCGTAGTCTACGCCCTTGGTTTCCTTTACTTTCAGCGCAAGCATAACCACGGCGACGCTCACGCAAGGCACCGATACGCACAGGCACACAATCCACATAGGAATAATCAGCGAGCCTACGGTTACAAGAATCAGTCCCAGTGCCATGCTGATGTTCATAAGCAACGCTATTGCGCCTACAACCGACGCGCGGATCTCCGTCGGCACCATTTCGGTGGAGATAATCTCCATGTAGTCGCGACCTATCCAGTAACTGCCCAAAAACAGGCCGTCGGCAATGCCTACCACAATCGGACTCCAACCCAGGTTTAGCGCAAGCACAAACAGAACAAATGCGCATACGTAGGTTGCGCCGGCAACGACTACCGTTGTTTTACGCCCGATTTTGTCGGCTACAAAACCGCTTACGATTACGGCGGCGCAGTAAATGACGGGGTACCAAAACAACGCTTGCGTAATTTGTTCGGTGGTCAGGCGGAAGTCGCCCATCATCAGCGTGTCCTTGGTCATTGCAATTATTGCCGTGTCGAATATTGCCTTGGCAATCACCAACGTGCGCAACTGCTTGTCGCGGAAGATGTACTTGATGGCGTTTATTATGCCTGCCTTTTGCGGGTGCGTTTTCTTTTGCTGTTTGGCGGCTTGCTCTTCGGCAATGCGTTCCTCAAACGGGCGCAGAAGGTAGGCGGTGCGGTCGTCGATAAATACCGACGTTTCGCGCACAAGGAAAAACACGACAACGGATATTGCCAGCCCGCACAGCCCCGGTACAAGATACACTGCACGCCACAAAGTTGTGTCGTTGTGCATTGCCGTGGCACGCATTACAGGCACGAAGAATGCACCCAACGCACCGATACCTTTCAGTACGGAGTATATCCGCGCACGTTTGTCCGACGGCGATTCTTCCAGTATGTACAGTATTTGCACGTCGTGGCTAAGGAAGAAGTATGTGATGACGTTTCCTGCCATAAATCCCCAAAACGTGCGACTGACGGCTATCAGCAACAGCCCAAACGCCATGCCTACGGTCGAAATCACAAACAGCGGTTTACGACCCCATTTGTCGGCCAACGCTTTGTAGAAGGGCGTCAGCAACCCGATTACGTAGGTTATCAGGTTGGCGGACTCGTACACGGCGTTGGCTTGCGACATGGTGTAGCCTTTGCCGTTTACAAAAAACTCCGTCAAAAAGTCGTTTGCCATCTTGGAGTTGACGTTGGTGGTAAAGTTGTCCAGCCAGTCGACAAGGATAATCACGCCGACAAGGATAACAAAGTACCACGCATGGCGTCCCTTTTGCTTCATTGCGGTAAGTCGCGCAAGTTGCCGTTCTTCTCGTTGTTTGCGGCGTTGTAGTTTGTCTTGTTGCATATTTGCACCTCGGTTGAGTTTGTGTGGTGGTGACGTGTTGTGTGTCTTTTTGCGGTATTAAAGCGTGGGAAAAAGTATTTTTAATTTAGCTACGTAGCAATTTTGGCGTGAAAGCTTATAGTCTAGTACTTTAGAGCAATAACCCTTTCTGTTAAAAGGTCTGATATTTTTGTGTAATTCTCATTGCCCAAACGTTTTGATAAAGGCAAGATTTGCATGTCAATAGATAACACTTCTTTTTTATAGGAAGGCAACAATCGGTCTATTTTTTCTTTAAGATCGACCCGGAGCCCCCTGTTTATATCACGGGGATATCTTAATATAGTGCACTCAAAAACTTTCGAAATCTCTTGAAGTACTTTCGCATCGCGATCCAGCAACTCATATTCTTTCAAAACGTCTTTGTACAAATCCGTTTCGTCGGCGTTAATTTCGCCTATGTCGGCTTTGTCCCTTATTTCCAACAAACGTTTAATTGTAGCAACGCGGTAGTTGACGTGTAATTTGATAAACTCGTCGTTGGCGTTGTTCATTGCATAGTATTTACATTCGACTACATTTTCTTTTATCAAAGCAAGCACGGCTTGGTCTATCTCGTACACCTTTTGTTTGCATGAAGGGTAAGTGGCTTCGAGTACGTCATTCAATGATGTAATGATTTGTTTTGCAGGACAACTGTCAAGCAAAATGTCCGCGGCGTATTTGTTTTGTTCGGTTGCCGACGTCAATGTTTTTTCATCGTTGTCCTGTATTTCCGACGGTAGGGGTTGTTTCTTTTTCTTAAACAGCGACATGTGTATCTCCTTTGTTTCGTTAATTGTGTTTGATTTGTATAATGTGACGCTTTGCATACTTAAAACAGCAAAAGCGGTATGTTGTATCGATTTAAGTGTGGTAAACCGCAGTGACGTTTGCCGTGGTCTACTTCAATTTGTCTATGATGTAATCGACGATGTATTGCGACACATCTATGCCCGTTGCGTCGAAACTTGACTTGAAGTGCGGATTGCTGTTTACTTCGCAAACAAGCGGATTGGTGTACAAATCCTGCTCGGGAGCATGCTGTCCGTGCAGTATGTCCACCCCGGCAAAGTCCAAACCCAGTGCCTTTGTCGCGGCAACGGCAACGGCTTGCAATTCTGCCGAAGGTACAAACGCTTTGCCTGTGCCGCCGTTAGAAATGTTGCTGCGGAAGTCGTCGGGGTTGTACCTTGACATGGCGCACACAACTCGATCTCCGACAACGTTTATGCGCACGTCCGAACCGCGGCTTGCGGCAATGTATTGTTGCATTACAAAGTCTTTCCACCCGATTTGCGCCACAATTTGCTCGGCTTCGTCGATGTTGTTTGCCAGGTAAACCTGCTTACCGAAGGAACCGTACGCTTCCTTTATCACCATGGGCAACCCCAGTGTGGTTGCCGCTTTTTGCAAAAATTCCGTTTTGTTGTAACCGATACCTTCAAATGTTTTTGGGGCGATTATCGTTGTCGGCGTGGGGACTTTGCCACATAGCGCAAGTGCAGTCAACGCTTTGTTGTCGGCAAGCTCTATGCCTCGTGCATTGTTAAACAACGGCACGCCTTCGCTTTCCAACCGTCGCGCAAGTAAAATGTCCTTGTCCCAAAACAGCACAAAGTCCGGTTTGCCGTATGTCGCCGTTATGCTTTGTCCGATGGGACACAGCAAACTGTCTGTGGGGCGCACTTCCAATTCTACATGGCGTTTGGCGCAACTGCGTGACAAAAATTCGTACAACGTATTTAATTTTTGTGACTTAAAAAAGCTGTTTGCTACAAGCCAACCTTTCATCGGACGTCCTTTGGTTGTGCAAAAATTGACTGTAAAAAACAATCTGCACGTTACCGATACATTGTACAACATTTCAACGACAAAATCAACATTAAACGTAGAAATAATCGATTTTAATTTGTTAAGTGTTTTTAACCTTTGCAGAACGTTTTTTTTACGTTGACAAGTCGATTCGGACAGGTCAAACTGTTTCCGAGTACCGTTAAGACAAAACCATGCCTACAAGCGGCAAAAACCAAAATATTGCATAAAGATATTGACATTCCATCAGATAATAAGTATAATTTAATATAATTATATCGATATTGCGAGGAAAAAACAATGAACACTAAAAGCAAAAATGCAAAAAGGCACAACAAAAATAAAAGCACGTGCAGCCATCCTGTGCAGCAAACAATAAAACTTGTTTTTGCAGGGCTTTTTGCCGTTTTTATCGCCGTAATTTATTGGTTCGGCAGGGGTTTCTTCTCGGAAGAGGTCAACTTGAACTTATACGGCTATTCCGAAGGAGGAGCGGCTTTTTTGGAGGGAGCATATAGACTGACTCCGATAATTATACTATGCATTTATGTGGTAGAACTTGTACTGGTGGTAGTGATGCTTAAAAGAAACACCGACAAATGCACGACGATCTGCCGCATCGTTTGTATTGTACTTGCCATTGTAGCGATGCTGTTTAATGTGTTCACTGACTTCGCATTAGGGATTTTCTCTAAAATAGTCGGCAACATTATATCGTTCGATGAAGGCTCGGAATTTTGGGGCTTGATTTTCTCTTTCGTGCCGGGCATTTTGGGCTGGTTGATGGTACAAATAACGGTGCTTGCTTTCCCTGTGATGACTTTTGGGCAAGACGGATGGATAAATGTCGCAACCTGGTTGCTGTTTTTCATCCCGGGCGCAGGCACTGCCATTGCCATTGTTTTGTTGGCAATCGCTTTGTTTTCCAACATCGGCAGCGGTGGAGGCGACAATGACGATAGTTACGATATTATCATCTTAAAACACTGAAACTTTTGTGTGTCAAATAATAATTGATTCTCTTGCAATTTTTTTTGATTTATGAAAATCGAGGTGCGCTCCGAGAGTCGGCTGCTTTTGGGGCGCATCTCATTGACAAACAAACTGTTTTGGAAAAACTTATAAGATTTTACCCCGATTTTACTCAAAAACCTTTTAAGTAAAATCGAAAAAGGCATATAATAATCTAATTATGATGTTTTTTTAATAAAACCGATAAATTTTTACCGTAATTTTGTTGAGTAAACTGTGCCAATTCATCAAAACAATATTGTATAAACAATAGGAAATACGTACAAAACTTTATCGAGAAAGCCATTGTAAACTCCTTAAAAACCAAATCGTACAACTTATTGTAAATTCTTCAAAGTTTTTGAAAGGATAGGGGTACGGGGGAAGGGAAACTTTTTTCAAAAAGTTTTCCTTCCCCCGCATATCCATATTTATAAAAACTTATTGTTTTTGTGCTTGTAACAGTTCTACGATTTCGGCAAGCAGTTCTTGTTCGGTCTTGGGTGCGTTTGCGGCGGCCTCTTCGGCGGCGCGCTTGGCTTCTTCTTCCAGTTCGGCGATGCGAGCGGCTTCTTTGGCTTTGATTTCTTTTCTGGTCAAACCTTGTTTGCGGAACGCTCTCAACTCTTCCCTGGTAAAGGGTGATTTCTTGGTTACCTTCTTCAACTCGTCGTTGGCAAGGTTGATCGCCTTTATTATCACAAACAGCACCAATGCTATCAACAAAAAGTCAAGTATGGCTTGTATAAAGTTGCCGTAGTTCCACAGTATGGCGTCGGGATTGATTACGTGTTCCCCGGTGGTCGGATCCGTAATATATTTAGGTTGACCATTAAGAGGCACGCTCATGCCGGCAACGCCACCCGTAACGCCGCACCAAAAGAAGATTAGCGAAATCAGCGGCATAATGATGTCGTTTACCATGCTTGACGTAATCTTGCTGAATGCGCTGCCGATGATTACGCCGACAGCAAGGTCTATCACGTTGCCGCGTTGGATAAACTTTTTAAATTCTTCAAAAAACTTTTTCATGCGTATGCTCCTTTGTTTATTTGCTAGAGTATTGTACCACTTTGTTGCGCCAAATGCAACCTCTTGCGACAAAACAATTGCAATTTGTGCGCGATTTTGTTTGTCCGTTTGACTTTTGTTCGGGGCAGTGCTATTATCATATATATATACGTGCACATACGCGTGCGTGCGCGTGCGCGCGTAACATTACAAAAGGAGCATATACCAATGCAGCGAAAAGGATTTAAGCAACGAGCAAAAGACTTGTGGAACTATTTTTCAGTGTATGAAAAAATTTGGTTTCTTTCGATACTGATCTTGGCAGTAGTGTTTACGTTTGTTTTCCCGGAAACGGATGACGGCTACTGCAAGGTGACGTTTGACAACGGCAAGTACACCGTTACCGAGGGCACATACGACACGCTTGTGTTTGACGGCACGACGGGCGAGTTTACGCTGAAAACCGTCAAGGTCAACGGCGAAAAGGTCAAACTGTACGACAAGGCGGGCAATCCTATCTACGAGTTTACCGTAGAAGAAGGCGTACCCGACACAATGACGGTCAAGTTGTCGGTGGCGGTCAAACCGACTGACAAGTTGGAGTTTGCCGAGTGCTGGCAGGACAGCGACGAGGGCGAGTGGCATGTTGCGCTTGCCAATGCCGACGGCGGCACGCTGTTTAGTTTGGTTGTCGACCTTAGTGACGGCGACTACGGCGCATATGCCACCGAGGAAAAGTCCGACTACATCGTACCCGTACAGATAATTACGATTTGCTATTTGCTGGACGTGGTGCTTAACATTGCTTGCGAGTTGCTTATTTCCAAACAAAGCAAATGGAATTTTGTTGTGTCGCTTGGCGTGGAAGTGGTGGAAATACTTGTTTGTATCTTCTGCGCTTACCGCTTTGCGACGTTGGCAACAACGTTGTTGTTCTGGATTCCGTGCGACATAATCAGTTTCGTGTTGTGGAATCGTCATCCCGACGAACAAAAGGAGGAACTGACCGTCGTAAAAAAACTTACGCCGTTACAAGACGTGCTGATTGTGCTGGGCATCGTCGTGTGGACGTTGGGCGTGGGATACGCACTTACTCTTATCGAAGTGGAGGGCGGCATCCTGGGAAGTAACGTCATGCTTAAAAACATCGTTTGCTACCTGGACGCTTGCGCATCGGCGGTAGGTATGGCAAACGGTCTGTTGATACTGTTCCGCTACCGCGAACAATGGATAGCGTGGTACATTTGCGCCGCCATAGAAACGGCAATCAACATTATTGCCGGACAATGGGTGCTGCTAGTGCTTAAACTGGGCTACTTTACAAACACGACATACGGCTACATCAAGTGGACACAGTACATCAAGCAGCACGCAAGCCAAACAACAAACACAACTGCGGATATCGTTGCAACTGCGGACGACACACAATAAAAGATAGCAACATGACCCACAAAATTCGACCGCAAAAAAAGTTGAAAAAATTTAAAAAAACTTTGTAAAAACAGTTGACGAAAAAAAGTGGTTGTGGTACTATAAATAGGCTGTTGAAAAACAACAGCGCGAAGCTTGACAACA
>CAKQXG010000093.1 GCA_934281515.1 uncultured Clostridia bacterium
CGGCTGTTCCATATCGGTAATCAATGCACCGATTTGCTTGCCTGCACGAGTGCCGATGGCAACCATTTTTGTAGCAAGTTCCAATGCGCTGTCGGTGTCGGGCATAAATGCGCCGCTTCCGTACTTGACGTCCAACAAAATGGTATCCGCACCGCTTGCAAGCTTTTTGCTCATTATGCTGCCGCAAATAAGCGGAATACTGTTTACGGTGCCCGTGACGTCCCGCAATGCGTAGAGTTTTTTGTCGGCAGGCGCAAGGTTGGCGGTTTGCCCGATGACGGCGCATCCCACACGCTTGACCACGTCAAAAAACTCATCTTCCGACAAAGCGGTGTCAAACCCGGGGATAGACTCCAATTTGTCGATTGTTCCGCCGGTAAAGCCCAGCCCTCTGCCGCTCATCTTGGCAACGTACACACCGCAACAAGCAAGTATCGGCGCAAGCGCAAGAGTTGTGCTGTCGCCTATACCGCCCGTACTATGCTTGTCCACGACTATGCCTCCAAGATGCGACATGTCCACAACATCGCCGCTGTGCAACATGGCGTTTGTCATGTCAAAAGTTTCGCGGTCGGTCATGCCGTTGAGCAGTATCGCCATAAGCAACGACGAAATCTGGTAGTCGGGCAAAGTGCCGTCGGTGTAACCGTTGACAAAGTACTCGATTTGTTCGGTCGTAAGCTCGCGCTTATTCTTTTTGGTTTCGATGATGTCAAGAATATTCATTCTGTCTCCGTTACGGACAAATCCGCCCTTGAAACTTTTTTTATGATACACGGCGCAAATGCCTTAATGGCAACACATAGTTTTTTCTTGTTGTCAATGTACATATTTGCCGACCAAAAGCTTGCCGCGGCAAGGCTACCGCTTTGGCTATCTTTGTCCCTTGTCGTACGGAATTCCTTCCGCTTTGGGCGCGCGAGAATTTTTGGACGTAAAAGCAAGTACTACAAGCGTTGCAATATACGGAATCATCTTGTAAACATACTTACTTATCGACAAACTATTCAATACAGGTATTGAGTCATAGGAAGCAGCAATGCATTGCATCAAACCAAAGAACAACGAAGCCAACGCGATGCTCAATGGTTTCCAATTGCCGAAAATCATTACTGCCAACGCCAAGAAACCAAGACCTGCAATATTTGCTCCGGCTGTCCCGTTTGCAGTAGTCAGTACTGCAACAAATCCGCCCAAGCCTGCCAAAGCCCCTGATATCGTAGTGCCGATATAACGCATTTTGTGTACGTTAATACCCACACTGTCAGCCGCTTGTGGGTGTTCTCCACAGGCACGAAGTCTCAACCCGAAACGAGTTTTATATAGAATAACAGACAATACAACAAACAATGCAATCAATATGTAAGTTGTAATGTATGTTTGGTCAAAAAAGATATTGAAAAATCCTAAATCTTGTTCAACGGGTCTAATCTCTCCATCAGGTTTAACCATAGGAAAACCAAAATCCGACGGACGAAGCATAAACCAACCTATCGCACTTTTCATAGTAATCTCATCAATAGACCCAATAAGTCTTGCAATAAAGACAACCAATGCAGGGGCGATCATGTTAAGCGCAGTACCGCCAATCGTTTGGTCTGCACGTAGATTAACTGCAGCAAAGGATAGTAACAACGAATACACTGCACCAGCAAACGCAGCAACAATCATTGCCAGAATCAACAACCACTGTGATTGCTCTTTAGGATAACCTGCATTTTGCAAAAGCCACACAAATAGTACGCCGGCGAATGCACCGATAATCATCATACCTTCCAATGCAATGTTGATTATACCGCTTCTTTCAGCAAACACACCTGCAAGAGCAACAACCATCAACGGTATCATGTAAAGAATAGTCGATTGAATTAAAGTAATCATTTCGAACCCTCCTCCACTCTTAAGTCAACGTTTGCATTTTCGATTCCGGACTGACTGTTCTTTTTCGGCATCAACATCTTTGTAATTTGTCCCTTAAACAACATGCTGAAAGCAGCGAGATATACCACTACAGCAACAATTATATCCGTAATTTTTTCGTTATAAACTGTGTTTGAAGTGACGTAGAAACCACCGATATTTATATGGGCAATAAAGTATGCAGACAAAATCACACCTAAAGGATTACTGTTTGCAAGAAGAGCAACGGGTATACCATTAAATCCTACGGCAGGAAGCGAACTAGTATTTTGCCATTGGTATCCAGTTTGATTTGACAACCAATACATTGCGGCACCAAGTCCTGCAAACGAACCTGCAATAATCATGGACAAAGCGATATTACGCTTGTCTTTAATGCCTGCATATTTTGCCGCATCCTTATTTTTGCCAGTCGCTTGCAATTCAAATCCTAATGTTGTTTTGTACATCAAAATATAAGCAATGATTGCAATTGCAATTGCAATTAGTATAGTGCAATCAATTTTTTCTGAGCCTATAAATATTTTATCCAACCCGAATTTTGGATTTGCAACACCGGTTGCTTCAATCGGCTTTTTTGCATAGGAATTAATCGTTTCATTTCTCATATTGCTTCCGCTAAATATCCACGCGACAAAGTTTATGGCTATCCAGTTGCACATAATAGACGATATAACTTCGTTGATGTTCAAAAAAGCCTTAAACAGTCCGGGAATCGCACCCCAAAGTGCGCCACCGATAGCTCCTGCTAAAATAGCGCAAATCCACACGAGTCCAACAGGACCATGGAAATTAAGTGCAACCAACAGAGAAAACAAAGTTCCCATAAGATACTGACCCGGCGCACCTATATTAAACAAGCCTACTTTATATGCAAAAGCTACCGACAAACCGGTCATTATTAATGGAGTCGCATCAAATAATGCATCACCGATTGTTTTAGGTGCATTATTAAAAGAACCGAGCAATAAGTGCTTTAATCCCACAAAAGCATTTGACGGATTGTAAAGCATAATCAGGAATCCGACAAAAATACCTATAACTATCGACATCAATGTCGCAACAACAGACTTCACGCCTTCTTTACGCAAAAGTGTTTTTAGTCTCGCCTCGTCAACATCGTCGGTCTTGACAAACAACGATTTTACCCATCTACCTATGCGTACGGGAATGATTGCTTTGCCGTCCACGGGAACAAACCAGTTTTTGAACCACTTGCCCACGGCAATGCCTACGCGCACAAACCATGCACCGATTGCCGCGAAGAACGCCTTGACACTATTCATTTGTACCGTCCTCCTTGGCTACATCGCCTGTGTTGTCTTGCAAAACGGTGACTTTGTCACGTTTGGCGCCTGCCATGTACAAGCCCAATTCCTGCACTGTGATTTGTTTCGGGTCGAACTCTCCGACAATTTCGCCTTCGTACATGACAAGAATGCGGTCGGACAAATTCATTACTTCGTCAAGTTCCAGGCTGACAAGCAGTATTGCCTTGCCGTTGTCGCGTTCCTTGACGATTTCCTTGTGGATAAACTCTATTGCGCCTACGTCCAGACCGCGCGTGGGTTGCACCGCTACAAGCAAACTGTGCTCGCGATCCATTTCTCTTGCGACTATCGCCTTTTGTTGGTTGCCACCCGACATACTACGCGCCGTTGTAATTGCGCCCTGACCGCTGCGCACGTCAAACTTGTCGATAAGACCTTCCGCATAGCGGCGCACTTCGTCAAACTTGATAAAGCCGCCCTTTTGGAAACTCGGTTCGAAGTAGCGTTGCAACACGATATTTTGTTCCAGACTGAAGTCCAATACAAGTCCGTGCTTGTGACGATCTTCGGGAATGTGGCTCATGCCGTTGGCGTTACGTTGACGTATCGAAGCGTGGGTAATTTCTTTGCCGTCAAGATAGATATGCCCGCTTTCCAACTTGTCAAGACCTGTCAAGCCGTGAACAAACTCTGTTTGACCGTTGCCGTCGATACCTGCAATACACACGATTTCGCCCGAGCGCACGTCGAAACTGACGTCGTGTACGGCGTCTTTGTGGTGGGTTTTGTTGCGCATAGACATGTTACGCACCGACAACACCACTTTACCCGGAGTTGCCGGAGCCTTGTCGACTACAAGTTGCACGGGACGACCGACCATCATGTCGGATAGTTGTTGCACCGTAGTGTCTTTGGTTTCTACCGTGCCGATATACTTGCCTTTGCGCAACACCGTTACGCGATCGGCAACCGACATGATTTCGTTGAGTTTGTGACTGATAAACAGTATCGACTTGCCTTCTTTTGCAAGGTCGCGCATAATCTGCATCAACTCGTCGATTTCCTGCGGAGTAAGCACTGCCGTAGGCTCGTCGAAGATAAGTATTTCGTTGTCGCGGAACAACATTTTGAGTATTTCGGTGCGTTGTTGCATACCGACGGTAATGTCTTCCACTTTGGCGTCGACGTCAACGTTAAGGCCGTATTTTTGCGACAATTCCAACACCTTTTTACGAGCATTTTTCTTTTGAATAAAGCCGAACTTGGTTTCTTCCGCTCCCAAAATGATATTGTCCAACACCGTAAATACGTCAACCAATTTGAAGTGTTGGTGCACCATGCCTATGCCAAGAGCGGTTGCGTCGTTAGGACTGTTGATCGTGACAACTTTGCCGTCCTTCAAAATCTCGCCGCGCTCGGGTTGATACAAGCCGAACAAAACGCTCATAAGTGTACTTTTGCCTGCGCCGTTTTCACCAAGCAAAGCGTGGATTTCGCCACGACGTAGTTGCAACGTAATATCATCGTTGGCAACTATCCCCGGGAAAACCTTTGTGATGTGGCGCATTTCGATTACGTAAGGGCTACGCTCTTCCGTAGATTGTTGTACGTTGTCCGCCATTTTCTTCTCCTTGAATTAGAGTTGTTTTTTCAAAACGATACAAACGTTATGCTCAATCGATCATTACTTACCAGTAAGCAAAACTTACATACGTATGCAAATTTTCGTCACACAATCGATTGTTTCTTTTTGCTGATTGCTCTTTGCGGAAGCGTAAAAACATTCCGATACACAAGGGCAATTAGCAAAAAGAAAGGGCAAGGGGTTGCCCTTTCTAGTTACGTGTATCAGAAACTATTTAACAATATCAAGAGTAAGGTTGCTGAAAGTTTCCTTAGCAAGTTGTTCTGTGGTCTTGACTGTAGAATCAACCGTCACTTTACCATCAACGATATCCTTAAAAATCTTGTTGTAGTCTTCTACTTTGAAGTTTTCAAATCTCCAAGAAGAAGCAGCCGTGGGAAGGCAGACAGCGCCTTCTTTTGCACCAAGGTTAAGAGCCTTACCTGCAAGATCGCTATCCCACTTGTTGTTGAAGAATTTTTCCAAAACAAGCATACCGGCAGCTCTAAGATCCTTTTCAGCAGATGTAACTACACTTTCGCTTTCGGAAGCTTGGTCTACGTCAACACCAATTGAAACTTTGTTAGCCTTTTCGGCAGCGGCAAATACGTTTTCACAAATCTTTCCACCGCAAGAGAAGACAACTTCCGTACCATTGCTGTACCAACCGTTAACGGTAGTCAAGAACGCAGGATCAGCATTGAAAGAACCACAGTAGTTGTATTTCATTGTAACGTTTACGTTAAGTTCTTTAGCAGCAGCTTGTGCGCCTTGAATATAGCCATAACCATAACGTTGAACAGCAGGAATTTCCATACCGCCGAAGAAACCAAGTTTTTTGTAACCTTCTTTTACTGCAGCATAACCTGCAAGGTAACCTGCTTGTTCTTCGTGGAAGATGATTCCGACGAAATTCTTGGCTTCACCGCCTGCAGTACCATCAATTTGAACAAACTTTACAGTAGGATACTTTGTAATAGCGCTCGTGATTGCATTATCAAACAAGAAACCGGAGCAAACTACGATTTGCGCACCGTTTTCAACAGCTTGATCGATCGCGGTAAGTCTGTCGCCATCACCAGCATCACCGGCGGGTTTATAGTACTTGTAAGATTTGTTGTTTTCGGAAGCATATCTCTTGAGACCTTCCCAAGTACCTTGGTTAAAAGATTTGTCGTTAAGTTCGCCAACGTCGGTAATAAATGCGATTTGATATTTTCCGTCTTCCGAAGTCATCGTGTCGGGAATCTTGGAATAATCGTATTCGCTGTTACCGCTTTCCGTATTGCAAGCTGCAAGAACTGCAACAACGCTGAACATCATTACTACTGCGAGTAAAATGCCAAATAGTTTTTTCATAGTGTTCCTCCAAAGATTTTTTATAAAACAGCTGTTTGCTGATTTATACAATTATCACGACGGCACAAACCGCCTTACACGAAAATACGGCAAAGCTTGCGGCACTGTATGCCGTAAAACTCGCCATATTTAAGTAAATTGCTATCTGACGCATTGATTATACCACATCTGTAATAAGATTTCAATACGTCTTACAAAAAAAATTAAAAAATTTTATCAAACTACCGTAACACAACGTCGCAGACTTTGCCCGTATTTGTTTTGCCAGTCCTTTTTACAATTCATAATGCGATGATGACAAATTGCCTTAATGGCGTTTAATACTAGCAAACGGCGTAGATTGGTGCAGATTGACACATCTAGGCGCAAGCAAAAGTACAGGAAAAGGCACAGAAGGTGGTAGATAGCGGCAACCACCTGACGTGGACGCACTCGCTTTGGTAAAACACCAATTCTAGCAAACGGCGTAGATTGGTGCAGATTGACACGGCCGGGCGCAAGTAAAAGTACAGGAAAAGGCACAGAAGGTGGTAGATAGCGGCAACAGTTGGCGACAATGCGAAGGAGCGTACTAGGCGTACGTGACTGAGCAGAGGTGACAAACGTAGCCGCTAGATGCCGCCTTATGCGCCTTTTCCTACCAGTCTTCGCGTATCGAAATCTTTATATCCGTATAAAAATCCTTGTACTGCTCGGTAAACTTCTCCGCACTACTGCGGTCGTCCTGCCGTTGAGCTTCTTCTATATCCATGCCGTCGTCGTCCATCAATTCCGACTGACGCATAAGGTCGTACATTGTAGACTTCTTCATATATCCTCCCAGGTAAACGGCACAAGTCGTGCCGCGACACAAAGGTGTACCACTGTCTATTTATGTTTTTGTTACTTCTCTTCCGTCGTTGTAGTAGCGGCGGCTTTTACCTTTACGGGGCGTAACAATTTGGGGTCGATTTCCCCTGCTCGCCCCAACGCCCACTTGGTAAGCACAGGGCCGAGCAGTTCGTACACCATCACCGCGCACATTGTTATCGTTACGATATTGCTACCGACCTCCGGCAAACCCACCTTGGTAAACTCGTTTTTACACATAGTTGCCATACCGATAGCAACGCCTGCTTGCGGCAACAGCGTAATGCCAAGGTATTTGCGCACATGCGGATCTGCCTTGGTTACAGCCGACCCTGCAAATGCGCCAAGATATTTGCCTGCACTGCGCGCCACGATGTACAACACGATGCACACAGCCAACTGCCAATTGCCAAAGAAACTAGCTACATTTAGTTCCGCACCGGACAGAATGAAGAACAACATCAGTATCGGCGGCGTCCAGTGGTCGGTGCCTTCCATCATTTGCGCCGCTTCTTTACGAACATTGACAAACACCGCGCCTGCCATCATGCACACAAGCAAGTCGGACAACGTAAAGGGAAAGTTGTATGTTTGTTCCAAATACTCAAACAGCATGCACACGCCAAGGCAAGCAAACACTGCAAACACCGTTGCAATAAGACGATTGTCGCGACTTTTGAAAAACCGCGGCACAACCGACAACAACAAACCGATAAGTCCGCCAACCACAAGAGACAGCAATATCTCTACAATCGGCGTAACGACTAGATTCATAACCGTAACCGCGCTGCCGCTTGCAAGGCTTAAAGCAATGCTGTTGGACACGGCAAACACAACAAGTCCTATGGCGTCGTCCAATGCGACAACGGGCAAAAGCGTGTCGGTAACAATGCCCTTGGCGCGATACTGCCT
>CAKQXG010000094.1 GCA_934281515.1 uncultured Clostridia bacterium
CTCTACCACCGCATAGAAGTCGTCGGCTTTAATTCTGTTACGTGCAATGTTATGCCATATATTCATATAGCGCCTCCTCCGTTACTATCGACAAGCAATATGTCGGTTTCAAAATTTTGTATACGTATGCAAAAATCAATGACATTTTGCGATAGTTATGTTACTCCAATTTAAGCTGTTTGGCAAACTGAATAAAGTTCTCCGAGTCGGAATACAAGTTGCCGTTTTTCGTCCAGATAAGCGCGATTTGTTGATAAATCGGGTTGTCAAGCGGTATGCAGACAAGATCGTTGTCCATCTCGGCAACCTGCCTGTACAGGAACGCGCCAACTTCGCCGTAACTCAAAAATTGCTTTATTGTGTACAGTTGGGAGCTGTACAACATAATGTTAGGTTCCACTCCTGCATCGGAAAACGCGCGTTTAATAAAGATATTCTGGTAACTGTCCGCCTTGAAAAGAATAATCTTTTCCTTTGCCAATTCCTTAAACGAAATTTGTTTGCGGTCGGCAAGGGGATGTTTGCGACTGACGCAAAACACAAGTTCAGTCGAAACAAGAGGCAATTCGTTGTAAGTGTCCTCCACCATCGGGTCAAGTATGGTTATACCCAGGTCAACCGAACTGGCGTCAACCAGTTTGCGCACTTGTAAGGAACCTGTCTCCAACATTTCCAACTCCACATCGGGGTGCGTCTTGTTGTAGGCGTTGAATATCTGCGGAAACAAAAAAGTACTTATCATGGCGGGCACGGCAATTTTTACATGATTGCGGTTGTTGCCCATGTTTTTCATCTGCACTGCCAGTGCGTCGACCGACTGCAAAATATAGTTGACCTTGTCCAGAAAATACGTGCCTTCTACGGTCAGTTGCAGTCTGTTGTGTCTGCGGTGAAACAGCCGTACGCCAAATTCCGTTTCCAATTCCTTGATACAAAAGGAAATTGTCGGTTGACTGACAAACAATTCTTCCGCCGCCTTGGTGATACTGCCGTAGCGGCAAACAGTCTGAAAATATTTCATTTGCAATAACTTCATACTTACCCTCCGCAACCTGTCATTTTGCAAGACGATTGCAACAAACCGACGAAATTCGATATTCCGTAAGTTTTGTCTATACTATTATAGCAAAAATTTACGTCCACGACAATATTTTTTGCACAATTTAATAAAAAAAATCCCGACAAGAAGCCGAGATTTTTAAATTTTGTTTAACAAACTTTGTCATCGTTAAGACTTGTGCCGTTATAGGCTGTAAATGCGACAAAATCCGCGATAAAAATCTTACAACCAACAGGCAACACACTTTCATACTCACAATGTCAAGCCGACAAAGTTACGTCAATTAACCAATTGAGACAATGTGTTTTATCCCATCCGAGAAGTCGGGCAATTCGGTTGCAAAGAATTCGGGGAACGCCTTATACTTGCCAAATTCGGCAATCGGCAACCAGGCGACGCGTTCTTCACCATCCACACAGGTGCTGCTATGCTTGGGAAGTTCTTTTGTTCCACGCGGTTTCATCAAAAAAATGAGTGAAATTTCGTGACAATGCAAGCCCTGTATCGTTGTAGGCGACTTGTCGGTAAAAAAGTTTTCGTACACAAACGCAAGTCGATCGACTTCGTAATGCACGCCCGTTTCCTCATAGGCTTCACGCACGGCGCATTGCTCGGCAGTCTCGCCGAGATGTACGCCACCGCCGATTGTGTAGTAGTAGCCTGCCGCGGCATTGGTAGCCATCAACACGCAACCGTCCTCGATAATCAGCGCAACCGCACGGTAACGGAAACGTTGCCCGTCGTCGGTATTAAAGCAAATGTCCTGCTTGTCAGGCATTACTCGTCGTCCTCCGGCAACTGCACGTTGTGGAACACTTCCTGTACGTCGTCGTTGTCCTCCAAAACATCAAGCATGTGTTGGAATTTGGCAAGATTGTCGCCTTCCAACGTCACCATTGTTTGCGGCAACCAACTGAACTCTGCCGAAACAAGGTTAAGTCCCTTTGCGACAACGGCGTCACGAACCGCCGACAGAGCGGAAGGATCACAAGTAATTTCCACCATGCCTTCTTCTTCCAGGCTGACATCGTCCGCACCGGCTTCGATGGCAAGTTCAAACGCTCCGTCCTCATCAAGGTTAATATTGTTCTCCGCAATCACGATACCGCGACGGTCAAACATGTAGCTTACGCAGTTGGTTTGTCCAAGGCTGCCGCCGTTTTTATCAAACGCGCAACGAATGTCGCCTGCCGTGCGGTTTTTGTTGTCTGTAAGACACTGCACGATTACAGCGCTGCCACCGATGCCGTATCCTTCGTATACGATATCCACGTAGTCGACAGTGCTCAACTCGCCGCTGGCTTTCTTGATGCTACGAGTGATGTTGTCGTTGGGCATATTGTTGGCTTTAGCCTTTTGAATGATGTCGTACAACTTGCTGTTGCTTGACGGGTCACTGCCGCCTGCTTTTACCGCAACGGCGATTTCACGACCGATCTTGGTAAAAATTTTGCTTCTTGCGGCGTCGCCCTTTGCTTTTTTGTTTTTAATATTGTTCCATTTGCTATGTCCGGACATAGTAACCTCCGTAAAAATAAGCTTTTCTTTGTCGACAAGCAATAGTTGCGCTAGTCTGCGCATTTTATGCGCTCGATTTTGCCGTTGCCGACTTGTAAAAAAGGTAAAATGTCAGCGATTTTTGCAACCGTATACAATGTGATACATCAGCACGCTTCCAGCCACTGCGGCGTTGAGACTTTCAAACTTGTTTGTCATTGGCAAACTTACAGTTTTTGCGGCGCGTACTCTACTCAACTCTGACAGTCCGTTACCCTCGTTGCCTACCACCAACGCGACAGGTTTGACAAAACTTTCTTCATACACGTTGTTGCCGCCCATGTCGGCGCAAACGATTTCGTGCGTCGGAGCAAGCATATCGTACAGCCTTGCAAGGTCGTCGGTTTGTTGCGTTGCCAAACAAAAATGCGCTCCCATTGCCGAACGTAAAACCTTGGGCGAGTACAAATCAACGCTGTTTGCCGCGTACACGTAATCAAATCCGGTTGCGGCAGCGGTACGCAACAATGTGCCGACATTGCCGGGATCCTGCAATCCGTCCAATACAAGGCAATTGCCCGTGCACGGTTGCAACTCCGACTGCGCCACATGGCACACGGCAACTATCCCTTGACTGTTGACGGTGTCGCTGATTGTGGCAAACGCCTTGTCGGCAACCACCGTCGCTTGCGGATAGACACTCAGAAACTTGTCGGCAAGGCTCTCCTTGACAAAAATCGTCTCTATGTCGGCACCATAGCGCACGGCGTCGGCAACAAGGCGTTCGCCCTCGGCAACAAAATTGCCTGTTTGGCGGCGATATTTCTTGTCGGCAAGCTTTCTTGTCGCAAGCAGTTTGGCATTGTCAAGCGAAGTAATGACCATAATAAGTGTATACAACTGCAAAAAAGGGTTTCCTTAATTGCGGAAATCCGCACAAACGAAAACCCTTCTGTAGATAGTGTTAGTTCAAAGCAGCCTTGGCTTTTTCTGCAAGTTGAGCAAATGCAGCGGAGTCGTTGACGGCGATCTCGGCAAGAGACTTGCGGTTGAGGTCGATGTTGGCAACTTTAAGACCGTGCATAAGCTTGCTGTAGGACAGACCGTTTGCGCGTGCGGCGGCGTTGATACGTGCAATCCACAGGTTGCGCATATCGCGCTTGCGGAGACGACGACCGACGTAAGCATAGTTGCCGCTCTTCATTACGGCTTGACGAGCAATACGGTAGTTGGTAGATTTAAGACCAAAATAACCTTTGGCGGCTCTGAGTATCTTTCTGCGTTTTTTAACGGCGTTTACACCACGTTTAATTCTCATTGTTGTAACCTCCTATTAGTACGGCAACATGCTCTTTACAGTACCGGCTTGCGTCTGATTGACGTAAGCAGTGCTACGAAGGTTGCGTGTTCTCTTGGTTGTCTTTTTGCCAAGCTTGTGGTTTTTGTTGCATTGTGCGCGCTTAACTTTGCCGCTCTTAAGTACGACAAAACGTTTCTTGGATGCGCTATGCGTTTTTTGTTTAGGCATATATAGTCCTCCAAATGTTTTACTGATTATTTAACGGAGCAAGGAACATGTAAATGTTTCTACCTTCCGTCGAAGGCTGTTTGTCGATTTTTGCAACGTCTTTAAGGATGTCGGCAAACTTCTTCATCACTTCCACGCCCTGTGCGGCGTAGGCTTGTTGACGTCCGCGCATACGGATGCTTGCCTTTACCTTGTTACCGTCCTGCAAAAACTTGCGCGCAATGTTAGCCTTTGTGTTGAGATCGCCGATGTCGATCGTCATGGACAACCAGACTTCCTTGATTTCAATCACTTTCTGATTGCGACGCATTTCCTTTTCTTTCTTGTTTTGCTCGTACTTGTACTTGCTGTAATCCATGATACGGCAAACCGGCGGATTGGAGTTAGGACTTATCTTGACCAAGTCAAGTCCTGCGTCGTCTGCAATACGTTGAGCTTCGTAAGCCGAAACAATACCTAGTTGCGCACCGTCACTACCGATAAGGCGGACTTCCCTGTCCCTTATCTGACCGTTGGTTTGAAGTTCTTTGATAGTAGTATCCTCCGAGACAAAAAAAGTGTGGTAGCAAAAGTTACCACACAACAGGAGCGACTTGCAAAACTGTTGCTTTGCAAGAAACCGGTATTGTCAAAACCGTCGGACAAGTTGTTCGATCGGTGAGAAGTGGTACTTCTGCTTGATTACGTAGGTATTTTACCACAATGCGTGGTCGGTGTCAAATGTTTTTGTGCAAGTATACGAAAAAGTTTTTTGAATAACGAGATAAACTGCGGAAAAACCCCTTTTTGTAAAAAGCGGGTTTTCCCGCACCCTTTCCCGAAAAACTTTCGGTAGGGTTCTCAATGAGAAGAAGCACAACATCGCGACGGAACAATCAAAGGTTTGCACGTGGCAAAATCTTCTTTGCTCTTAAAATCGCCGTGTGTTTCAAAGCATTACTCCACTTTCGTCACGTCTTCGCCTTGCAAAAAGTCGGGGGTCGGCTCTTCGGCGGCGGTTGCGGCAGTATCTGCGTCTACGCTGGGCAACACAACCTTGTCGAACATCGGCTTGTCCACCACGGTTTGCGGCGATGTGACTGCCTCGGACAGCTGCTGTAACTTGGCAAACAAAGATTCGTAGTCGGGTAGGTCGGTAACGTCGCTGATGCTGAACCGTTTCAAGAAGTCGTCCGTCGTACCAAACAACAGCGGTTTTCCGATTGTTTCCTTGCGCCCCACTACCTGAATAAGTCCAAGACTCATCAATGTCTGTACAGCATAAGTGCAGTCCTTGCTACGAATATCTTCTATATCGAGCCGCGTCACAGGTTGTTTGTAAGCGACTATTGCCAGTGTTTCCAGCATGGCGTTGGTCAGTTCCTTCTCCTTGATTGGGTTAAGAACCGCTTCCACTTCCTTGGCATTGTCGGGGTTGGATGCAAACTGCAATTTTTTGTTGAAACGCAACAGATTGATACCGCAGTCTTTGCCGTACTTTACAATAAGTTCGCTTACTGCCTCGTTAAACTTGCTATCGGAAATTTCCAACTTTTCCTTAATAAACGACTCTTCCACTTCTTTGCCCGAAAGGAACAAAATGGACTCGATAATACTACTCAACTTGCTCATATTCGCCCTCCACATCTACGCGTATGTCGTCGCTACCTGCGCGTTTGATGATGACAATATCTTCAAACAAACCTTCCTGCCGCAAGGAAATAACCTGCAACTTCAACAGTTCCAGCACGGCGATAAAAGTCGTTACAAATTCGTTACGCGTGACGTGTTCGTCAAACAGCTCCATAAAACGGAATTGATCGACCGTTTTCAACACTTCGCGTATGTAATTGATTTTTTGCGGCACGGAAAAACTCTCGCGTGCCATAACGCGGTTGACCGTCGTAGACTGTTCCGTCTTTACCTGCAACTTTGCCAAAAACTTGTTGAACGCCGCAACAAAGCCGTCGATGGACAAGTTTTCCTTGATAACCGACACTTCCTTGCCGACATTCTTGTCAGGTTCACGGTAAAAGCGGTCGACGTTTTCCTGCGTTTTAAGTTCGGTGACAATTTCCTTAAACAGCTTGTATTCTTCCAATTGACGGATAAGCACTTCTTCCGGCGTTTCTTCTTCTGGTTCAAGTTCCTTAAGTATCGGCAACAATGCGCGCGACTTGATTTCCAATAGCGTCGCCGACATCGCCATATACTCGCCGGCAAGTTCCACGTCCAGGTCGGATACCTGATCCATATATGCCAAAAACTGCTCGGTCACCTGCGACACAAAAATGTCCTTTATTTCTATTTTATTTTCCTTTACAAGACTCAACAAAAGGTCAAGCGGTCCGTCGAAGTTGGACAGCTTAAGCTCCAGCACGTTTTTTTGTTCTTCCAGCTCCAACTGCTGCCCGACGGTTTGTTGTTCGGCAGATTGGTTTTCAGCCACGGTTTGGTTTTGCTCTGCGCCGTCGGCTTGTCCTTGCAATATTTGTTCGTCCGCCATACTAAATGGGTAACCTCCACATCGTTATGAATGTTCGCTGTATCAACCCACCGAAACGGGTAAAGTACCAGTACAGCGGAGAATACTTTTCAAGCACGGGCACAATACCGCACACCCAATCGACAACCACAATGCCAAGCAAAATGTACACGCTTGCGTTACGCAAACCACGCATAAAACGGTTATCCTCACCCACAAACGCAGCAATAAAACGGAAACCGTCCAACGGGAAAATCGGCAAAATGTTAAACAGCGCAAAACTGATATTGACCGTCATTGTGTACATAAAGAGCATCCACAAAAAGAACACAATGTAGTACGGCGTTGTGCCCTGATCGTAGTAAGTGGACGAATAGGTCAGCAAAGCGGCAAATCCCGAAGAAATCGCAGCCAACAGCATATTTGTAAAAACGCCTGCCAACGACACTGTAATTTCGCCGAGACGACGGTTTTTGTAGTTGTTGGGATTGACGGGCACTGGACGTGCGTAACCGAAACCGAGCATCAGCATCAAAAACAACCCGAACAGGTCAAAGTGCGCCTTTGGGTTGAGCGTCAGTCTGCCTGCGACCTTTGCCGTGTAGTCGCCGTTCCACTTCGCCACCAACGCATGAGAAAACTCGTGCGCGCAAAGTGCGATCACGATAGCCAATCCGGCGTCAATGCACGCAAGCAACGCTTCGCGGCACAATCCATAGGTTTGAAAGATTCTGAAAAATAGCATGTTATTATTGTAGCACAACCAACGGCAAAGTGTCAATCGTTGAAGTGTAAATGAGTGCTCGACGTATCAAATAATAACAAATATTAACATATTGTCAACCATTGCAAAACCACCGTGGCAAACAAGCGCATACACGTCGCCCGGAGCAACGGCGAAACGCACAAAAAAAGCCGACGGAATACATCGATCCTTGTCGGCAATTAAACAGGTCAACAATAAAGGAATACGCGCGATTGTCAGTCGGTGTACAACTCCACCACCACGCCTGCTTCCTTCAACAAGCGCAAGGCGAATTCGTCGGGGTAGCCCTCGCCGTAGACAATGCGCTTGATACCTGCGTTGATAATCATCTTGGCGCAGATAACGCAAGGTTGATGCGTGCAGTACAGCGTTGCACCGTCAAGCACGGTACCGAGACGAGCTGCCTGGATAATGGCATTTTGCTCGGCATGCACTGCGTAGCACAACTCATGGCG
>CAKQXG010000095.1 GCA_934281515.1 uncultured Clostridia bacterium
CCGGCGTTTGTCCGTCCGGGCAGACTCGGCGCACGTATTTATGTGGGGTTGCCCGACGACGACGCACGCAGATATATGATTACGCGTGCGCTCGACAAGATTGCCAAGGCAGGTATCGTTGCTGTAGGACAGGTCAATGTTGACGCGGTGGTGGCGGCAACACTAGGCTTCAACGGCGCCGACGTCGCTAACCTTGTAGACAAGGTGCAGGAACTGTCCATCGAGCGTGCCAACGCAACGGGAGTCAAGACAATCGAACAAGCCGACTTTGACAACGCGCTTGCCCAGGTTACATCGTCGGTGCAACAGCCCGACCTTGACAAACTGGACGACTGGCGCAAGCAAAACGGCTGACAAAAGCCTGCTTGAAAACAATTATTTGTAAGCAAATTCCGCATACGTATGCGGAATTTTGCGAAAAAGCGCAAATTTATTTGCACCTGTAGTACGATATTGCTTGTGCCGACAGTTCGATTGGTCGTACTGTAAGCAATATGTTTTGTGTGACTGCATGCAGTTTGCGTCAAAGGGAAGAGGGAAATAATGAACAATACAACAACTACAAACATTACATTTGACAAAGCCTTGCACAGCGAGGCTTTTGCCCATACAAAGGGCGCATTGCGTATAGTTGTCGGCGTGGACGAACAAAGCGAAATAATTTGTCGAAGTCTGGCGCGCATGCCTCACATGTTGGTGTGTGGAGGCGTTGGCTCGGGCAAAAGCGTAATGTTACGCGTAGTAATTGCTTCGCTCGTCGCAACAAATTCGCCTGAAGAATTGCGTATTGCCGTTGCCGACCCGAAGATGGTGGAGTTTGCTTGGATGCAAGGTTCGTCGCATATGGCTACAAACGGCTACATTACCACTGCCGAACAGTTTGAACATTGGCTTGGTATGCTCGTGGAAGAGATGAATCGACGATTCGGTTTATTCAGTCAAGCCGGTGTGTTTGACATTTCGATGTACAACGAGGCTTGCCCCGAAAACAAAATGCCGTATATCGTTACGGTGGTGGACGAGCTTGCCGATCTCTACACGAGTAAAAACAGAAAGAATGTGCAAAACTTTCTTGTTCGCATTTCGCAGAAAGCGAGAGCCGCAGGAATACACCTTGTTGTCGGAACGGCAAAATTCGGCGCCGATGTGTTGCCTCCTGTGTTTATTGCCAACGTCTCGTGTCGCGCGGTTTTCCGTGTACCGAGTGCCGGTGACAGCATAAGAGTTGCAGGCGTTGCCGGTGCGGAAAATTTACGCGGTATGGGCGAAATGCTGTTTGTCGATTCTGCAAATGTTGCCCCGATACGCCTGCGCGCGCTGTACCCGAGCAACGCAAAATAAATCGGATTTTTTCAGTCAAGTGACGCTTTCTGCCATTTAAATGCGCAAAGCGTCTCTTTTGACGTAATAAACTGTCGCTTTTTGTCGATTTGCGACTTGGTGACAAAGGAGAATTTGCGGCTATGCCGAAAAATATTTGTAACATTTGCGGCTCTGCGCTCGCCTACAAGGACGGGCGATGGGTTTGCCCTGCATGCGGTGCACCGTCGGAAACGGATATCACGGGTGAAGAAGAATCTTTGTTGTACAATGCCGCCCAGAAACTGCGACTGGCGGACTTTGGCGAAGCGGAAGAAGCGTATCGAGATATCGTTCGTCGCTATCCCGACAATTCGGCGGCGTGGTGGGGACTTGTTCTTGCCAAAAACGGCATAAAGTACGAAATCGATGCCGACGGAACGGCAAAACCGACCTGCTATGCGGCAAGCCTGCGCAAGATTTACGACGATACCGACTTTAAAAGGGCAATAGCTTTGTGCGCCGATAAACAAGTACGAGCCGAAATGATATCCCGTGCCGAGCGGTTGGACGAAATTCGCGAAATATGGCTGAAAAAGGTGTCGGGGGAACGTCCTTATGACGTGTTTTTGTGCTTTAAAGATAGCGACGACGTCGGTATGGGGCGCAGAACGGACGACAGCTACGAAGTGGCTAACTTGTATGCGTATCTGTGTAAGCTCGGTTACAACGTGTTTTTCAGCAGAGAAAGTCTTCGCGACAAAGTTGCCGAAGAGTACGAACCATACATATACAACGCTATCGACACTGCCAAAGTAATGGTGGTGTACGGCAGTAAAGCCGACTACTTCAACAGCACATGGATGCATAACGAATGGAGCCGTTTTCGTTGTCGTGTGGAGTGCGGCGACAAGCAGCCCAATGCGCTTGTGGTTGTGTGCGACAAGGGGCTTGACGTGCAAACATTGCCGCATCCTCTAAACAAAATGCAGGTTCTCAATGCCACACTTAAAACATTTTACGGTGACTTAGTGTCACATATCAGACGTGTTGTCGGTGCAAATGCGCCTACACAAGGCAATCTTGACAATGCCGCGGCAACGGTAGCGGCAGGGCAATTGCAACTCGCCGATACAATGCTTGCATGCAGACGTTTCGAGCTTGCCGACAAACACTTTGCCAAAGCATTACAAGCCGACAAAAATAGTTTTCGCGCGGCATGGGGCAGATTTTTGTGCGCCGTGAAATGCATAAACGATGACGAATTGACCAAACTTTCCGAACCGTTTTTCGAGCGAGCAGAGTACGCCGACGCATTCTCTCGCGCCGACAGCGAACAGAAACAACGTCTTGCCGATTTGTGTACGAGTTGGGCGGCATTTCGCGACAAACACAAGTACGACGAGCCGATAAAACAGATTTTACGTCTGACAAGAGCGGAGCGCGGTGTAGACATACCGCAAAGCGACGTGTTGCTGGAAACAATTCCGCAGTTTGTCGATATGATGCAACAGGCAATTTCGGGTGGCGGCGCAATGGACAATATTGTGGCGGAACAATTCCGAACCATTGCCAAGCAACAAAAAACGGCATTTGTTGCGCGATATGTTTCGACGGCGGAACAACGTCGACAGACAAAACTCCGCGCCGAAACCGAAGCTCGCAGACTGTTTGCAAGCAACGATCCGACCGGTTACTCGCACGAAGGCGCTTTGTACGTCAAACGGGCGTGTGCGTCGGTCAAGTTGTCCGATTTGTTGTGTGGCGCGATAGATTTTGCCAATGTAATCGACATTGCCGAACGTCTTGGTACTCTTGCCGAGGACGACAACTTGCGCAAATTGGCGTTGGCACAACAGGCTTGCGTCAAACTGCAGGCGGAAATCGACAAGAGACAACAAATATTGGACAAAATGCGCAAAGGGGGCAAAAAATGAAGGAATACATCTGGATTGTAGCTTCGGCGTTTTATGCCGCGACCCTTGCCGTCGAGTTGTACAAGGATATTGCCAAACGTCCTGCCGGGCTGACAGGCAAGGGCGCAATTGCCTATCTTGTGGCGGTGCAAAGCGGCTTGTATTTGTCGCTTGCGTCGTTTGTGTTGAATATACTGTTGTGCTGCTTTACGCCCGGACAGGTGTTTGTCAAGATTGTGTACGTCGGCGGTTCGGCGGTGTGTATGGTATCGTCGTGGGTTCACGGCGGACTGTGGAAAAAGGCCTGTCGCAAGGCGGACAAGCAGTCTCAGCTGCCAAACAGACGTAGTACGGTTGCGCTGTACGCAGACACTGTGCAAAAGGATCTTGATTATTTGCGCCTGCAACTTTGCGAAGCGTTGGATTGGGACTCGTCCACCGATGTAAAGCAATTACAAAACACTCTTGCGGAAACAAACATACGCATGCAGGAGATATGTCAAGCCGAGGACGAACGTCTGGCGGCATATAAAAAGGAAATTAAGCAACAAAAAAGCATAACGGTAGCAAAAACCGTCGCACCGACAGTGTCTTTGATATTGTCGATACTAGCTGTGGTTTTGGTTTGCATATGATATACGCTGCATATTGTTATGCAGGCGTTTTGCGAAAGGAGAAATAGGTCATGACAACAAACGGAAAAATGAGCGTAATGATTTGTCCAGTGTGTGGCAACGGAGAGTTTGTATCCAAGGGCGACGGCACTTACAAGTGTCGCGCTTGCGGTGCGCTTTTGCGCGACGAAGTCCTTGCCGGGCAGATACTTAACGATATACAGGTCGTTTTCGGTTTTTTGTCGGCAGGCAACTTCAGTGCGGCGGAAGAAATCTGTCGCGGCAAGCTCGCTCTTGCGCCGAACAACGCCGAACTTCATTGGCTGATGTTTTTGGCAAAGAATCAAATAAGTTTTGTTGTCGATCCGCAAACGCATGAGCGCAAGCCTGTATTTTACAGCAAGCTTGTCTTTACGCGCGACTGCGTGTTGGATGACCCGGACTTCCGTGCGGCATTGCACGGTGACAACGCCGAGCAGTATCGTCGCATGGGACAAAAAATCGAAGAGCTCCGTCAGGAGTTGTGCGATGAAATCGCCAAAAATCCCGACTTCGAGCAGGTCGACGTTTTTATCAGTTTCAAAGATAAGGTCGAGGTTACCGAAGCAGGCGGCGTCACTCGTAAGGTTGCTACCGAGGATCGTACTATTGCCGACCAGGTTTATGCCGCGCTTACCAAACTGGGCTACAAGGTGTTTTTCAGCCCCGTCAGCATCGGCGAAGGCAACATGGCGGGCGAAAAGTACGAACCGAAAATTTTTGCCGCGCTTGCCGGCTGCAAAGCCATGGTGCTTGTAGGCACACGAACCGAGTACATCGAGAGTACTTGGGTACGCAACGAGTGGAGCAGATATTTGTTTTTTATGAACAACTGTTCCCGCGGCGGCAAACTGAGTATCGGCAAAGCTCCCGACACGCTGTTTTACATGTATGGCAACACTCTGCCGAAAAATCTCCCCGAAAAAATTGCTAATATCGAAGGTATTCCTTGTGGTATCAGCAACCCCGACTATATTCAACAATTGTGCGATAAGTTGCAGCAGAAGGTGATACTTTCGGCATCTAAAGGGCGCAAAGTGGTTGCACCTGTCAAAGTTGGCGGCAAAAAGACCATCGAGGGCAGCGTTACCAAACGTACCGTTGCCACTGCAGAAACCACTGCGTTGACCCTTGACGACGACCGCAAGCTTAAGGCTGCGGAAAATGCCCTTGACGCAGGTGATTTCCAGACGGCGGAAAAGTATGCGTCGGCTGTGCTTCTCGGCAAGCCGCACAACAGCAGTGCTCTGCTTGTCAAACTTATGGCAAAGTGTCAAGCCAAGTCGCCCGACAAGTTTTACAACAATCGCATGCTTACCGACGACTACCAACTGCTGTGCGACAATATTCTGTACGGCGAACCGAACACAACAAAGTTCCTGGTGGATTTGTTAAAAGCGCGTATGGTAAAAGCCGTCAACACGCATGACTACGCTTCGGCAACTCATTGGCTGAAATTGATTGTCAACAACGAGTTTGAAGGGCGCCGACAGATGTTTATCGAAGTGCTCGAAGCTGCCAAAGCCGAAAACAAGTATGTTTCCATGCTGGCTTTGCCCTACGCTACGATGTGCAAGGTGCTGCTGTCGTGTTTCGATGCCGATGACGTGCAGGATTACATTGCCGCATGCAAAACTTTTGCCGAACGTCTGAACAGCGTAGGTGTGTTTAACTCTGCCAAGGAGTTTTACGCCAAGGCGATCCAAGCCGACCCCGATGACCCCGAGTTGCGTTGGCTATTGTTGCGGTGCAGCAGTCGCTATATTATGCTTGGCAATGACGCACGTAGCGACCTTACCGTGTTCACGCCCGAAGCGTTGGAAGAGATTCTTGCTCGTTGCCAAACCGAAGCCGACAAGTTTGACTACGTTGCGCGTGTTGTCGACATTGTTCTCGACGACGTTACACGTGCCGTCGACGAACGGTCGGAGTGGACGTTGCAAAGCGGCAAATATCGCAAGCAACAGCAACAAGTTTATGTCAATCAAATAGCAATTGCCGTCAAAACATTGGACGGCGCAGTGCAGTACGTTGACAAGCAAAACGACGAGTGGCTTGCCTCAAAGTTGAATACGTTTGCCGACGAGTTGAAACGCGGCGAGCAGTTCGACCGTGCCGAAACGTACTACAAGCGTGCGTTGGATTTGGGTTATACCAATGCCGAGGTGTATTGGGGATTGTTGCAAGCCAAGCTTAAATGTGTCAACGAAAGCAGGCTAAACGACGTGGATACCCCCATTGACGAAGTCGACGGCGGCAACTTGTACGCCAATGTGTTGGCGGCGGCAGGTTCGGGCGGCGCAGGCGGCAAGTACGTGCGTGCCAAGCAGCGCCAAGCCGAAGAAATCCGCTTGCGCAAAGAGCGTGCCAAGGCAGACGCACGTAACCGCAAAAAGAAAACCATATTATTTACCGTCATTGCAGTTGCGGTGTTGTTGGCGCTTGTCGCCGTAGCGGTGCTTGGGTGGTACGTGTCGCAAAGCAAGTTACAGTACACGGCTGTCGAAGGCGGATTTGCAGTTGCCGCAGGCAGGTTTTACGACCCGTCGGACGAGTTTGCTATACCGTCGGAGCATGACGGAAAGCCCGTTGTCGGCATTTTGCCCAACGGTTTTGCAGGTAAGCACATGCAACGCGTTTACTTGCCCGACACTCTGAAATACATCGGCGCGTCGGCGTTCGAGGATTGCGCGTCGTTGGTCGAGATATACATTCCGAGCGGAGTGGATAACGTCGGTATGCATGCCTTTGCAGGTTGCGTCGTCCTTACCGAGATACAACTTCCCACGGCGGTGGTCGGCGACAAGGCATTTGAAGGTTGCACGTCGCTTACCGTGGTCACCGTGGAAAACTACGCCGAAGATTTCAGTATCGAACAGTATTCGGCATTCTGGGCATTGCCCGACGGCGCAACGATACGTCTTGTCGGCGTGCTGATCGTTGGCGACAAAGAATACACCTTCGAGCTCGGCGCAAGCTTCACCTTGCCAGTAGTAGACAAAGAAGGCTACACGTTCGCAGGCTACTTCGACAGTGAAACGGACGGCAACGCCGTGACCGACAGTAAGGGCAACAGCCTTGCGCCGTTCGATTTTACAGAACGCAAAACACTGTACGCACGTTTGCAAGCCAATGTAAACAAACTGATTTTTGACCCCAACGGCGGCACGGGCGATATGGATCAGATGGATGTTGCCACCGACGAAACCGTAAAGTTGCCTGCGTGCGAGTACACATACGACGGTTGCACGTTTGTCGGTTGGTCTACAAGCAGTGATAGTGACCGGGTCGTTTACGCAGACCAAGCCGACTTTACAATGTCGGCCGCACCCGAAACAACGCTGTATGCGGTGTGGAAAAGCAATTTCAAAATGACAGCAATCGATGGTGGCTATCGTGTGGACGGCTTTGCCGACGGTTGCGAAACGTCAAACGTGGTCATTCCTGCTATGTTTAATGGCAAACCCGTTGTGGAAATCGGGGAAGGTGCTTTTCAATATTGCTACAACATTGTCTCCGTTTCATTGCCGTCAACCCTAACTAACATTGGTTCCGATGCATTTGGGCCGTGTCATCGCCTAAAAGAAGTTATCAACAAAAGTGTGCTTACAATTACTGCAGGTAGCAAAGATAACGGTGGTATTGCCGAGTACGCCCTTGTTGTGCATGACGGCGAAACCAAGATTGTACGTCAAGACGATTACAGGTTTATTACCATTGATGGTACAAATTATCTCATCGATTACGACGGCAAGGAAAACGAAATTACTTTGCCTGCAAATTACAACGGCAACGATTACAAAATCGCATCGTACGCCTTTGATTATTCGACATCGATTTTTGGCAAGACCGACCTGAAAAAGGTTATTGCGCTTGGGC
>CAKQXG010000096.1 GCA_934281515.1 uncultured Clostridia bacterium
CCTGGATACCGTATCGCACGAGCGTGTTGACGTGGACGACCGCTTGACGGTCTTGCGTGAACGGCAGGTCAAGTTGGCTGAAGAGCTGGGTAAGTACTCCGGTCAAAAAGACGTTGTCAAGGAACGTATCAACAGTTGTCAGCGTGAAATCGACATTACCAACGAGCAAATCGAGCAGAACCGCGCTAACATCAAGGCGTACAAAGACGCTATTGCCGACCTTACCGAGACCAATGCGCGTCGCCAAGCCGAACTTGTCGCACTGCAAAAGGAAACGGACGAAGCCAACCTGAAGTATTCCGATATTTGCGCACGTGTGGAAGGTATCAACAACGACGCCGAGACGGCACGCAACCGCCTTGACGAAATTGCCGCCGCCGTAGCAACTGCCAACAACAGACTTGTTGCCTACGAGACGGAAAAGAATACTTTGCTTGCCCGACTTGAAGCGATTGCCTCCAAGGAAGCGGAAGTCGCCGCCAAGTTGAAGGCGTCGGAGGGCGGCGAAGGTGAGTTGCTGGGCAAGTACGACGCACTGCGCAAACAGCGTGAAGAACTTATCAAGACGGCAACCGAGCTGAAACAGCAGCTTAAAGACCTGGAATATCAACAATTCGAGCAGAGCAAGGAGTTGCAACGCACTCAACAGGCGTTCAGCAGCGAAAAGGGCGGTATCGACATGTTGCAGGACTTTGCCACCAACTACAAGGGGTATGTCTACGCAGTGCAAAGCCTGATGCAAGACTCGCAACGCAACAAGGAACTTGCAAGCCACATTTGCGGCGTTGTTGCCAACCTTATCAAGGTGGAACCCAAGTTGCAACTTGCCATCGAAACTGCACTCGGCGGACGTTTGCAAAACATCGTCACCGAGGACGAAGCCGACGTCAAGTACCTGATTACATATCTCAAACAGCACGACTACGGTCGCGCAACTTTCCTGCCCGTCAGCAGTATGAAACCGCACGGTATCGACCGTGCCGAAGTACTGCGCGAGGACGGCGTATTGGGCGTTGCAAGCGATCTGGTGCAGTTTGACAAGCACTACAGCAACGTTATCGAAAGTCTTTTGGGCGGCATAGTGGTGGTAGACACCTACGACAATGCCGTACGTATAAGCCGCAAGTATCGTTACGCACACCGCATGGTCACGTTGACAGGCGAGCGTATCAGCAACGACGGTTCACTCGAAGGCGGTAGTGCGAAGAAACAAAACGTTGCCAATCTGCTCAGTTACGAAACGCAGATCGCCGAGCGCAAAGCCAAGTTGGACGATATTCGTCGCGTGCTTAACGAAGCCGAAAGCCGCAAGGGCACAATCGACAAAAACGTTAGCGAAGCGCGTGCCACGTACAACCGTCTGATCGAAACTATCAACGCGGTAAACATCGAAATTGCCACCGTCAAGGAAAAGATCGAGACAAGCAACACGTTGAGTAACTCCGACAAGCAGACTATACTGGGACTAGGCAACGAAAAGGAAACCATCAACAAGCGTTTGAAGGAAATCGACAGCCTTACCGCCAAGATGAATCAAAAGCTTGAAGAGGTGCAAACTGCCGAAAAGAAGATTCGCGACAAGTTGGAACACTTGAAACGCACTCTTGCCGCCGAGTCGACGGCCAAGGACGGTATGCAGGACATGTTGTCCGACAAGCGTTACCGCGTAGCAGTGTTGAGCGGCAACATCGACAGTGCCAATCGGGAAATAGAAAACAACAACCAACTGATTGCACGTTCCGAGGACGACATTGCCACCAAGGAAGCGTACATCGGGCAAATTAAGGCGTCGATCGACTTGCTGTATGCCGCACTTAACGAAAACGTCAACAACACCGCGTTACAAGACGAAATGAACGAAGTGTTGGCGCAAATCAAGACGTTGGAAACCAAACGGGCAGGTTTTGAGGCGGAGTATAAACAACTTAACGAAGATTTCAGTCGCCTTAACGGTGAAATTCAGACCTTGTACGGTGACATCGACAAGGAAGAGTACATTCTCACAAGCATCGACACCAACCTTGCCGAGTTGCAACAACGCGTACAGGACGAGTACGGTATTACCTACAGCGCGGCAATGCAGTACAAGGACGAAAACTTCGACAAAGAAGTTTGCCGCCAACGCATATCCGAACTGAAAGCAAGTTTGCAACGCCTCGGTTCGGTCAACGTCAACGCTATCGAGGAGCTTAACAGCGAGCAGCAACGTTACGACGACTACATGGTACAAATCGACGACCTGCACAAAGCGGAAGACGACCTTAAAACGGTACTTAAAGGCTTGGAGACGGACATCGAATCTCGTTTCCGTAGCGGTATGGATCAAATCAACGAAAACTTCAAGTACATTTTCCGCGAGTTGTTCAACGGCGGTAACGCACGCCTGTACATCGAAAACGATCCCACCAAGGAGCTGCTCAACCAAGGTATCGAGATCGAGGCTCAACCCCCGGGAAAGAAATTGCAAAACATCTCGCTGTTGTCAGGTGGCGAACGCACAATGACGGCATGCAGTATTTTGTTTGCAATACTCAAGTTTAACCCCATGCCTTTCTGTGTGCTGGACGAAATAGAAGCGGCATTGGACGACGCAAACTGCGAGCGCATAGCCAAATATCTGCGCAAGTTCAGTTCGTCCACGCAGTTTATCGTCATCACCCACAAAAAACCGACAATGGAAAATGCCGACGTATTGTACGGCGTAACCATGGAAGAAAAGGGCGTAAGTAAGATTGTATCGGTCAAACTTGCCGACGCAATCAAGCAAGCGATGTAACGCAAGTCGCGGCTTGTCCGTCAAGGACAGTGGTTCGTTTGGGTGTCGTTACGTTACCCGCAGTACCCCTTTTGTCTATCTTTCGGTAGCAATCATTATTGGCTTGGCAGATATACTTGCAAAGCCATCGACAACAAACAATGCAACGCCGTCGATATCGGCGGCGTTGATTTATGGTGGAATATGGGATTTTTTCAAAAAATCATTGACGGGCTGAAAAAGACCCGCGACAAAATCGGATTCAAACTTAACGAGTTGTTTAAACGCGGCATCTTCGACGAGGATTTTTACGAAGAGTTGGAGTTTATCCTGTTGGAAGCAGACATCGGCGAGGACACGACGGTGGACATCATCGACGAGTTGCGCGAACGTATGCGCCGTGACAGCATTTCCGACAGCAAGCGTGCTTACGAGTACCTGCGTACCGTAATGGCGGATATACTCGGCGACGAGAAGTTTACCACAAGTTACCCGACGGTTATACTTGTTGCAGGCGTCAACGGCGTCGGTAAGACGACTACGATAGGCAAACTTGCCAATATATTTGTCAAAAAAGGCAAGTCTGTTGTCATTGCCGCCGCCGATACTTTCCGCGCCGCCGCGAGCGAGCAGTTGGAAGTGTGGGCAAACCGTGCCAAAGTACGCATAATCAAGCACGAAGAAGGCAGCGACCCTGCCGCCGTAGTATTCGATGCCGTCAGCTCGGCAAAGAGCCGCGGTACCGACGTGGTGCTGGTGGACACTGCAGGACGGCTACACAACAAAAAGAACCTGATGGAAGAGCTTAAAAAGATCGACCGCGTGATCGACCGCGAGTTTCCCGAAGCCGAACGGCACAATCTTATCGTGCTTGACGCTACGACGGGGCAAAATGCTCTGGCGCAGGTGGACGTGTTCAACGAAGCTATCGACATCGACGGAATAGTGCTTACCAAACTGGACGGTACCGCCAAAGGTGGTGTGGTGTTGGCAATCAAACACGACATGGACATTCCCGTCTACTTTGTGGGCGTGGGCGAAGCGCTTGACGACCTGATGGAATTCGATCCGCAGAGTTACATTCAGGGGATAATTTAGTCTAATAGAGTGTATATGTGGGGAAGTCTCTTTTTATATAAAGGGGATTCCCCACACTTTTTTACAAAAGCTTCGGGTACATAGTGCTGTCGCAAAATTAAACTCTTTTACGATGATAAAACCCGAAAGAGTATGCTCATGTATATCTTCGTCGTTGTCTGTCAACACTCTTTACAGGGCGGCGGTGACGTAACCAATATTGCGCTTTTTACATAGTATATTTTGGCGTGCGTCGTTTGTTGCCGTCCACGGAGGCACAGACAATGACCATAAAACGAGGCGAGTTGTACTACGCCGATCTCAATCCCGTTGTCGGTAGCGAACAGGGCGGCATTCGCCCCGTACTTGTGTTGCAAAACGACGTCGGCAATCGCTACAGCCCTACAATTATCGCTGCCGCAACAACAAGCAAACTGACAAAAGCAAAACTGCCTACGCACATCGAGTTGCCCCACAGCGTAACCCCTTTGCCACGCGATTCGGTGGTGCTGTTGGAACAAATCCGCACAATAGACAAAAGCCGTATTCGGGAACGTATCGGGGAGGTTCCCCCACAAATCATGCAACAAATAAACGACGCATTGCTGTTGAGTCTCGGTTTCTTTGCGTAAACCGAGACTTTTCTCATTTCCTTTTCACAATCTCAATAGCATGCTTTTACGTTACACACTCGATTCGCGGTACGTCAGGTGAGGTTCAGGTACTATTTTGTCAACCTTTTTCATGCGTAACTATTGATTTTTGCATATCTATGTGATACAATAAATATATCAAGTGTCAGGCACTACACAGAGTGCCCGTACAAAGGAGAATTTAATGTTTCGAGAGATTGTGGACGCTCTTTTTACGGAAGAGGCAACTACGGAATTTGCAGGCAGCACTATTGTGCGTGACTTGGTAATTAGTCTTATTTTTCTTGTGCAGGTCATTCTTGCAGTTGTATTGGTGGTGTGGTTGGTCAAAAGAAGTAAACGTAACGGTAGCCAATGCAACGAAACGTCTAAAGATTTCCACAAGCCGATAAATATCGCCAAAACAAAGCTTGATTATGTACCCGATTGGTCGACAGCAAAACAAAAAAATCGGGATAAGTTTCTGACTCTTGCACAATTGCATCAGGAATCTATAATAGGTATGCCGGTCAATCTTAACTCCAAAAGTGCTTACCAAAGAGAATGTAAGCAAATGAATTCCCGTCCGCTGTACAATCCCGACTTAAGCAAGCGTCTTGCCGCATTGTATCTAAGCGAACTTGCGGACAACTCTGCCGAGTGGGCGCAGGTGGCAGACAAGGTAAAAGCTGCATACCCGAACGCCGATACTTCGACTTGGGACACATTGGAAGGTTTCTTTGCCTATGCTACGCAATTTTGTCTCGATTGTGGCGCACCGTTGACTTTTACTAAGCCCGAACGTGAAACGCGCGTGGAGCCGATTGTCCGCGAAGTAAAAGAAAACCACAGTTATCTGGCTGACAGGGATACAGGCATACGTATAGGTTACCAGACCGTATATAAGCAAGAATGGGTAACTTCCGTACGTACAAAAAAGGTGGTCGACCGTCAGGGCGAGTACATGTACGTAAACAAGTGTCATTGTACCAAGTGTAACAAACAGGCGTTTCTTGGTGAAAATCAATTGCTCATAACAGTAGTAAGCGGCGTATATAGTGTAAGAGAATATGATTCCGATGTGCATGAGTATCTACCTATGGAAAAAAGGGTCAGCAATAGCTTTACCGAAGTTGCCGACGCGGTGTTCTATTCCGACGCGTTCCTGCCGATAAAGGACATAGTGTCGGACAAGTTGTACGACTTTCTGTCTCATCCTTCGTATTTGCCTGTCTGTACAGGTACAATGCCGCAACTGACAAACCTTAAAAAATAAGCAAATCGCACCTTGTCGATAGTGTAGGACAAGGTGCAATTTTATGTTTAATGCGTATTTTGAAATAATCATTCCGAGAACTTCGTCCGCGTCGGATGAATCTTAAAAAAGTACGGAGAAGAAAAACTTTTTAAAAGGCTTACTTCCCCGTAGTTCGGTATTTTCTGTTATTACAAATTCAAATTTCGTTCCATTTCTTCTTTCAGTGAGCGACTGCACAGTATCAACACCAGCAGCAGATTGAGTAACGCTGCAAAAAAGCTTACAAAAGCGATGTGCGTGACGGCTTTTACTCCCCACAACGGTGAGATCCAGAACAGTATTTGCGGACAAATGGCAAATATCGTCACAAAAATCAGCGTGGAAAACAGTTGTTTGTTGGTGCGCCTTTCAAAGATGATCAGGAAGTCCAATGCCACGATGCATCCGTCGTAGACAAACGGCAGAACATATTCGGGGGTAAACCAGGCAAATTTCCAGTCAAGCACGCCAAATTCTACCGCAATGGCGGCTGCCGTCACAAGCCAGATGTTTCGCCGCATAATGGCAACAAACTTCATTTTGTTGTTGATGGGGGACATCACGCCGAATATTGCCAACATCACGCCCACACCGACATACAATGCCCAATGTTCGTTAGGGGTCAACAGAATGTTCAGCGCGACAGATATTGCCAACAACACAAGCAAAATCTTGTTAAATTTGTGTTTGAAGAAAGGTACATAAGTTACTTCTTGCAACTTTGGGTACACAACGGCGTTGTCGACAGGCGCATAAGCGGTGCAATTGTCGTTGTTGTTTGCAGGGTCGAGATACGCGCCGCACAGCGGACAGTTGTCCAATTGATGCTGTACGTTTACTTTGCATTTCGGACAGTATTTCATTCGGCGTCCTCCCATATGTCGCTCTCTACCGCAACGTCAATGCCGAGATCTGCAAGCTTGCGGAAGAAGTACATTTCGCAGTCGTGCTCCACAAACGGGTTTGTCACGCTGACAACGCACCTGTCGTTGTAGGTTGCCACGGCGAAGTTGTTTGTTTTGCGCGCAGGTTTGCCAAGCATAAAGTCGTAGCGCAACACAAGGTCGGCAAACTCGGCAGGTGCCTTTACCATGCCAAGATTGCTCAACGTACTGCAATTGACAATGCCGTCGCCGCGCCCTGCAACAATGCATCCGAGCACAAAACGTTTTACGGCAAGCGGTACGATTTTCAGTAGCGGACTGTTGCCGTTGTTGTAGTTAAAGCTGACCATGCCGCGGAAATAGTCGTCGGTCATTTGTTCGGCGGTCTGCGCTTTGATGTCCGCAATCACTTCGTCAATGTCGGTTTGCCCGTTATATTGGTAAAAGATGTAACTGCTGAAATTGCGTATTGTCTGCACATTGTATATTTTGCGCAGGTTTACGGGTATCAGCACGCGTATCGGCGGCGTTTCGGGCGAGTTGGTTACGGCGGCAAGCCTGCCCAGTGCAAGCAGTTGTACCGCACCCAAAAACTCCGTCACGGTAGCGTTGTGCGCATGTGCGACTTCGGTAAGCTGTTTTGCGCTCATCGTGCCGCGTACGGTGACATACTTGCGATTGTTCAGCAATGTGCCGTTGATTATTTTGCTTTTGTACACCTTGGGACAGGGCGGCGGATTTTTTTTGACGGCGACATTGGCAAAGTTGTCGCGGATTTCCTCCAGACTCGGCATATCGCGGTAGTCGAAGCAATTGGTGGTGTCGGCAATCTCTATGCCTTTGCGTTGGAAGTATCTGCGCAACAGGCTGTTAAGAAAGATTATGCCGCCTGTACCATCTGTTGCCGAGTGAAAAAACTCCACCGAAATTTGGTTGCCGATGTAATTGATACGTATCTGACTACGTTTGTTGTCTACCTTGATCGGGCGCCCCGGTACTTTGGTTTGCGGTTTGACAAGTATGGGTA
>CAKQXG010000097.1 GCA_934281515.1 uncultured Clostridia bacterium
TTAGCGATAAAGAGATTGCGTATGTAGAAAACGGCAATGCACAAACTAGTCCTGCGGACAGAATTATCTATTTCGTCACCGATTACGACAAATCCGATATGCTTAGTTTTCAATTCGCACTGTATTTTTAAGGTATATAATAAACCTTTATACAGAATAAAATCAGTATGCGAACATACTTGCTTAAACCTCGCCTTTTTCCGTTTGCGGCAAGTCGGCAACCACGGCAAGTATGCCTACTGATTGTACTCAAAAGACCTGACGTTTTGTCAGGTCTTTTTGTATACGTTTGTCGATTTGCTTTGACGGCAGTATTATTTGTTTTTGATTTCCAAGCCGTCTTTAAACGCGTTGCCTACTATTTCGCCAAGCACACGGTAGTGGTTGCCAAACATGTCGTATGTGATTATGTGCATTTTGTCAACATCGATATTGCCGTGCTCGTCAAGGTATTTATCGTCTACCGAAACGTTGACGATTTCACCGATCAATTCGCCGTCGGAGAAAGATTTTACCGTACATTCCAATGTCAACGGGTATTCTTCGATAATGGGTGCGTCTACAAAATCGGATTTTACGACATGCACGCCTGCTTTTGCGATTTTGTCTTCCTGGTTGCCCGACGCCAGCCCGAAGTAGTCGGATATTTGCGCCGTTTCCTTTGTGGCAAAACCGACGGTAAATGCCTTTTTCAACTCCAGATTTTCTGTTGTCTTGTGTTTGCTCAACGAAATAAAAATCTCTTCCATGTCGTACACGCCACCCCATGCGGCATTCATAACATTGGCTTTTCCGTTTGCGTCGTATGTCCCGATCATCAGGACAGGCAGAGGCAAAAACGCCAACTTCTTTCCTAAATCTTTTCTCATAAGTCAAACCTCCATTTTTAAGATATCTAAATTATACCACGTCAATAAAACTTGTCAAGTATGCAAGTTTTCTTCGGCAGTGACATCTTTATTAGTATGTTCGTCGTGTAATACAGACAAACCTATTTGCGAAAAGTGCTTTTTGTAAAGTTTGCGCTTTATTGTCGGAACATAAAAAGCAAACGTGCGCGCCGAAACGGGCAAAACAAACCGATAATCGCAAATAAATTGACGTTAAAAGAATAAAAGACATTGAAAAAACGAAAGAGAGATGGTATAATAAAAATGTTTTAACGATAAAAAAAGAATCTATGGAAAATGAGGCCGTAAAATCATGATCAATAAAAAGTATTATAAAAAACTCGGCGGTTTTTCCTATCTACTGGCTGAAGTGGAAAAAAAGCTATGCAAGGAACAAACCGACGCTTTGGTTAATGGTGCAGTAACCCTTTGCAACGAATTATGCGATAAGTATAAGGGACTGTCAAAAAAGGAAAAGATACATACCGAACGCATGATCTTTCCGAGAGCGGCTATCTATTTGCAGATGGTTAAGTATATCCCGCGCGAAGAAGCCGTAGCCTTGATAGAAGAGGCTGTAAGAATCGGCGTGGAGCCTGATCGGAAACGTCTGCAAGCCGTGACAAAGATACCTTTTATTCGTCCGCTGTTTTTCAGAATCTTCCACAAGATGATCGGCACCGCATTCAACGGAGAAGCAGGTTTCAAATTTGAAGAAATCGAATACGACGACAAGCATTACAGGGTGGATGTTCTGCAATGTCCTTATGCGAAATGTTGCCAACTGCTAGGTTGCAAGGAATTGACAAGTACTTTCTGCTTTAGCGACGATCGCGTGTACGGAGACATGTGCGGCATCACATTCGAGCGGCAAGGTACAATCGGGCGCGGCAGCGACAAATGTGATTTTTATTTTTACAGGGATTAAAGAAAGGTTAACTGCAGGCGAGCGTGGTGTCTTGGTAATGACTTGAAGAGAACAAAAAAACGGCGCATCGAAACCGCGTTTTTCAAAGTATTGAGAGAATATAATAGGATTGCCTGAACGCAAAGCAATATAATCAAAACCGTACTCAAGTCGAGTGCGGTTTTCTCGTACTCGAATAAGAATATGTTTTTTTCATCGGCTTACTCGCTTTTTCGTTCATTCTTGCACACGCTATTAGTGAAAATCGACATAAAATAATTTTTTATTGGCAAATTGTATTGCATAGTAGGCGAATGTGTGGTAGTATAATAGTGTAAATTTTGGTAAAACGTTTTACCACGATTGTAAAACGCTTTATCAAATTGATTTTGGAGCGGTTAAAATGAAAATGAAAGCAATTATTATCGGTTGCGGCGCGCGCGGAGGGGAAACCTACGGGCGTTACTTCCACGAAACGGGCGAAGCGGAGATTGTGGCAATATGCGACAACAACCCTGCCAAGCTTGAAAGTTGCCGCAAGGAGTTCGGTCTTGCCCCCGAGCAGTGCTATGCCGACTACAACCAACTGTTGGCGCAGGGCAAAATCGCCGACTTCGCGGTAGTGGCGGTGATGGATCGCGACCACTACGACGTGGCGATGAAAGCAATGGCGCTGGGGTACCACCTGTTGCTGGAAAAGCCCGTGTCGGAGAGTCCTGCCGAGTGCATAGCCATACGCGACTACGCCGAGGCACACAACCTTATTGTCACGGTGTGCCACGTAATGCGTTACACAAGCTACTATCGCTATCTCAAAAAGCTTATTGCAGACGGTCGCATAGGTACGTTGATGGGTATCGAGCAGACCGAGGACGTCGCATTCTGGCATATGGCGCATGCGTTTGTGCGCGGCAACTTCTGTAACAGCAATACCACGAGTCCTATGATTCTGCAAAAGTGCTGTCACGACATGGACTTGCTTGTCTACCTTACCGAGCAACGCCCGTTGTACGTGTCCAGCATGGGCAGCTTGCGTTACTTCAAATCGGAGAACGCGCCCGAAGGCAGTGCAAATCGTTGTGTGGATTGCAAAGTGGCAAATTGCCCGTTCAATGCAGTTGACTTTTACGAAGGCAACATCAAGGAGCTTATCCGCCAAGGACGTCCGACCAACGTGTGGCCGTATGCGCAAGTGGCGGTGGACCCCACGCCGGAACGTATCATGGATTCGCTCCGCACAACCAAGTGGGGCAAATGCGTGTTCCGCAGCGACAATAATGTGGTCGATCACCAATTCAGCACCATTCAGTTTGCCAACGGACTTGTCGGCACGCTGACAATGATCGGTTTCTCCGCCGACGGCGGACGGCAGACCCACGTGTACGGCACCGAAGGCGAAATATTCCTCAACGAGCAAACCCGTACCATCACATTACATCGTTTCAACGAGCAAAAACAGGTCACAAGCTTCGACGATCTGGCAACCGACTTCTCCGGACACGGCGGCGGCGACAAAATTATGCTGCACGAGTTTTTCGACAGTCTGACAAGCGGTGTCAAGACAATCAACAGCGACATTGTTCGCTCCATTTACAGTCACTTGATGTGCTTCTGTGCCGAAAAGAGTCGTCTCGAAGGCGGTAAACCTGTACATATAGACGAAATTTTACAAACTTACGGCAACAAGTAGATTGCCGAAACGGAGGTAACAATGAAAAAGAGAATTTTTGCCGCGGCATTGCTTGTAGTGATGCTTGTAAGCGCGTTTGCGATACTTGGCGCATGCTCGGAGCGTAAGCCGCCCGATTACGTCGAGGGTAAAATCAACATTACTTACTATACGTGGGCAAACCAAAGCGAAACCGCGCTGTTCCAAAAGTTGATTGATGCTTTTGAAGCGGAAAACGAAGATATTCACGTAATTATACGTAACTCCGACGATGACTACACCGGCAACCTTGCGTTGATGATGAAGGGTAAACAATGCCCCGACATCGTGCAAATGAAGCCCGGTGACATCGATACTTTCCTTCGCGCAGGCGCATTGGAAAGTCTTACTCCCTACATCAACAAGTCCATCGAAGCCGGCACAATGAGTCAGGGTATGATTTGGGACTACAACGACGCTTATCGTTTCAATCCGCAAACCAACGTCCGCGGCAATCACGAAGACGAATTGTATTCGCTCATCAAAGACTTCAGTTGCGACTTCGTGCTCAACTACAACAAAAATGTTGTCACCGATGCGGTAAAGGCACAAATTCCCGAAGCCAAACGTAGTGCGGACGGTTACTTGTCGCAAACTACTCCGCTGACGTGGAGCGAGTTTATCAAATTTGCTGCAAGCACGCAAAGCGGTACTCTTCGCGGCGTTTCGTTGGACAACGAACCCTTGCAACAATTGCTTGAGTGGATTCAACAAGGCGGCGGCTCTTTGTGGAGCGACGACCACAAGCAAATTGTCGACATCGTCAATACTCCTGCCGTTCGTCAGGCATTTGAGCATTACCGCTTGATGCGCGACGAAAACACAGACAACACTGCAAACTACATCGACTCCAGCAGTCAGGTTACACGTGGTCCCGCGCAACTTATGGAACGTACCGCCGCTACGACTTTTTATGGTCTGTGGGCATACGCTTCGTACAATATGGATCGCGACGCAACCAAATGTGTCACCGGTTTTGCGCCTACTCCCGTTCCCGACAATCTTGAAGTGACGGAAAATACACGTTATGCAGGTATCACCGCCCTTGTAGGTACGTCCATTATGAAAAATAGTGCCAACAAGGAAGCCGCGTGGAAGTTTATCGAGTACTACTTTACCGAGGGACAAAAGCTTCTTGCAAAGCAAGGCTCCAATATCCCCGGTAACAAACTTGTCGCTAACAACGAGTTTCTCAACGATCCCGACATCTCCGCCAGCCAAAAGGCAGCTAACGAATTTTTCTACAACCTGGCAATGGAGCACGGCTTCGTAATCGACTTCAACAAGTATCTGTCGCAAACCTCTATCGAAAAGGTTATGTCGGCACAACTGTCCAAGTACTTTGCCGACAGCAAGTACAAGGCTTACAACGAAAGCAGATGGCTACAATGTCTCAGGGACATCCGCACAAACCTGCAAGCCGAGCTTGACATGGCGGTGCGTAACGCGTAACAAACCGATAAACCAATGAAAAACATTATTCTTGATACAGACATCGGCACCGACAGCGACGATATAGGTGCAGTCAGCATACTGTGCAACCTGGCAAGGCAGGGCAAAATCAACCTGCTTGCCGTCACGTCCTGTTCGTCAACGCTCGAACCTGTCTACACAATCGACCTTATTGCCGAACAATACGGCGTCAGCGTTCCGGTGGGCAAATGCGACGTACCCTTTGCCGACGACCCCGAGCACGGCGACTACGCACGTAAAATCTGCGCCAAGTACACGTCAAGGCTGGTTGGCACGCCGATAGACAACGCCACGCGCGTATTGCGTAAAGCGTTGCTTGGCGGCAACGTAACGCTTGTTACAATCGGTCCGCTCAACAACATCGCCAACCTGCTACACAGCGGTGCGGACGACATTTCGCCGTTAAACGGTGTCGAGCTTGTCAGGCAAAACGTCACCGAGATGTACGTCATGGGCGGCACCTTTACCAACGATTGGGCGGAGTGGAACGTCAAGGAGGACATTCCTTCGTCGGTGGCGGTGTTTGGCAACGTCACTTGTCCGATGACGGTCATTCCGTGGGAAGTGGGCGTGCGCGTGCGTACAGCGACCAACTTTCTCAACGGTGCAGACTGCCCGATGAAGCTGGGCTATTACGTGCATAACAACGGACAACCGCGCGAGAGTTGGGATCCGATCACGGCTTACTGCGCAGCGGTGGAGTGCCTGCCGACGTCCGCATGGGGCAACATCACCTGCGACGACAAGGGCGTAACCCGATTTACTGCGGCTGACGGCAATCGCCGCTACGTAACGGAAAACTTCGACGAAGTTGCCGTTACTGCCGCGCTGGAACAATTGATGGTGAAGATATGAAATCAAAAACAACAACCAAGCCGCCTAAAATAAGGCTTACCAAGCGTGCCAGACGGGAAGAATTGCAATTTTTTGCCTACATCTCGCCATGGGTCATCGGCTTTTTGGCGTTTACCGTCATACCGTTGGCGTGTTCGGTGGTGTATTCGTTTTTCCGTTTTACCACCGTCGACTTGGCAATGGACAATCCGCTGAAATTTGTCGGCTTTCAAAACTTTATCGACATACTTACCGCGCCGCAGTCGCAGTTCTTCACTGCGGTAGGCAACACGTTTTTCTATGCCGTGGTGCGTGTGTTTGTAGGCTTTGCAGTCAGCTTTTTGTTTGCGGTACTGCTAAACCGCAATCTTAAACTCAAAAAACTGTTTCGCGTGCTTGTGTACATACCTGCCATTATACCTATGGTGGGCAGTGCGCTTGTGTGGAAAGGTTTGTTTGACACGCGTTTCAGTTTCTTCAACTTTCTGCTCAACTACATCGGCATACCGCCCGTTGACTGGACGGGTAACGGCGCAATGGGCTCCGTGTTGCTGATGAGTATCTGGTGCGGCATAGGTCCCACTATGATAATCATTTTGTCGGCGCTGCAAAACGTACCCACCGACCTTATGGAAGCCGCCGACATCGACGGCGCAGGCATCTGGCACAAGTACACCAAGATTGTACTTCCGCTCATTTCGCCGACGGTACTGTACATACTTGTTACCGGCTTTATCGGCTGTTTGCAAGCCTATGCGGAGTTCGACCTTGTTACAGGCGGCGGACCGGGGTACAGTACTACCACAATGTCGATGTTGGTCATCGACGCAATGAACAACAACAACTACGGCTTGGGCTACGCATGCGCGTTGGCTTGGCTTATCTGCCTGATAGTAATTGCCTTTACGCTGTTGTTCTTCAAGTTCAGCGCAGGCAAGGTTTACTACGAGGAGGGCAACGATGACTGACAACAACACTGTCCTTTTGCAGGAAACAAAGCTGTCGGGGCGCGACATACTAAAGCAAGGTCGCCGCAAGCACACCAAGGCTCGCAGGGAAAAGATAGTAAACATTGTAATTTCCGTAATCATGGCGTTGGTTTGCCTGATACTGCTTATTCCTTTTTTGTGGATGTTGGTCAACAGCTTCCAACCCAATGCGGAAAGTTTGTTTACCGATCCTCCCAGACTGCCCGATCCGTGGACGTTCGGCAACTACGTCACGGTGTTTGAAACGTGGAACTTCTTCCAGATGTTGGGCAACACGCTGTTTATCGTGTTCAGCTCCATGATTCTCTCACTTACTTCGTCGGTCATTGTAGCTTACGGCTTTGCCCGTTTCCGCGCACGTGCCAAAAAAGCGATGTTCGCCATCATGATCGGCACAATGATGATGCCTTGGATCGTAACCCTTATGCCTAGCTACGTGCTGTTCAGCAAGCTCGGTTGGACAGGCACGTTCCTGCCATTAGTTGTCCCTGCTATCGGCGGCGGCGCGTTTAACATCTTTCTGTTGCGGCAGTACTTTATGGGCATACCCAAGAGTATCGACGAGGCAGGTATCATTGACGGTTGCAGTCGTTTCGGCGTGTTGTGGCGGTTGTTACTGCCGCAGTGCAAACCCGTCATTGCAACGTTGATTGTGTTCAGCTTCAATGGAGCCTGGTGCGACTACGTCGGTCCCAGCATTTACCTGATGGGTATGAAGGACAAATACACATTGTCCGTCGGACTGTCGATACTAAGCGCGCAATCGCTCGGCAACGCCATACCCTGGC
>CAKQXG010000098.1 GCA_934281515.1 uncultured Clostridia bacterium
ATCGACAATCTGTTGCTCGGTATTGCCGCTGTCGCGCATGTCGAGAGCGATGTCGACAATCAGACCGTACCCTACGCAGCTGCACGTGGAGTCAACTACCGTTACTTTGTGCTCCGACGTTGCATTTATCTCTTTTGCCGCCATGATAGCATTGTTGACCGAGTTAGACATACCCGACCCGAACGCGATATGTAGAAGATCGCCGTCAACAAGATGTTCGGTAAAAAACTTTTTATATGTCTCTGCCGACAGTTGCGACGTGGTAGGTTTGTATTTTTCCAAATCGACGTAAAACTCTGCCAGACTTTCGGGAGTGTGCTCCATGTGGTCAACGCGTTCTTCGCTGTCCAAAAAGTAACTGTAGCACAGCACGTCGCACCTGCGGCGTTGAATATACTCGCGCGGCAGGTCGATGGTCGATTCGCAGGTAATTGTAAACATGGTTTAAGCCTCCTTTCACTTACAAAGGTTATACTTGCATTGTATTACAAGGCTCGGCAAAGGTCACCCTATTGTTGTGTGGCAAATTTCTACGATGCCAAGTCGCAACGGTAGAGACATTTTCTCGTGCGGTAGAGCATATTTTGTTGCGGTAGAGTGCGCCAAAACAACTCTAATCGCAGTAGAATCGCCGATTTTGGTTGTCAAAACTCGTAAAAAATGGTACAATTCGCTTATGAACGACATCAAACAAACAATTGCAAACAACATGACGGGCTACCGCAAAAAAGCGGGACTTACCCAACAGCAACTTGCCGACAAGCTAAATTACAGCGACAAAGCCGTCAGTAAGTGGGAACGCGCCGAGGCGATTCCCGACGTACTTGTGTTAAAACAACTTGCCGACATTTACGGTATCAAGGTGGACGATTTCTTTGCCGAAGAGGTTGCCGCAAAACCCGTCGGCGACCACGGCAAGATACGTACCGCTCGCCATTGGCTTGTCACCCTGTTGTCGGTGGGGCTTGTGTGGCTGGTTGCAACCATCGTCACCGTGGTGTGGCTGCTTGTGGACAGTAGTGTGCCCGTTGCAAAGTACGCTTATCTGTCGGCATTGCCTGCGTCGCTTATCGTAACGGTGGTGTTTTCCTGTCTGTGGGGGCGTATCTGGCAAACCGCGCTGTCGGTGTCTGCACTCATTTGGTCGCTGTGTGTGGTGTTGGATGTGTTTATGCTGTTGCCAAACTCATGGCTGGTGTACCTTATCGGCGCGGCACTGCAAGTGTTGGTCATTTTGTGGTTCGTATTGCTGTTTCTGCTTAAAAAAGGCACCAGGTTGACCGACGCCATGCGTAAAGGAAGGAATACGCAACCTGACGTTGACAAATAGAAATTGGCGGCTTTCTTCCATTTATTTTCCCGAAAATTACCGCTTATGCGGTCAAAATTACAGTTTATGTAAAAATTTTGCTAATTTACGGGACAAAATCTAAATTTCGACGTTATATTTTCAGTATTGAATACTTCAAGTCGGGTCAAACAATTGACATATTTCGTCAGTTTGATATAATATAGTCGGAGAAATTATGGAAGCGACAAATATTTTCCGTCTTTTTACCGACGGAGACCAATTTAAAAACGTCAACAGAGCGCTTGTTCCCGGCAAGATTGTCAAACAGCTTGCCAAGTTTTTTGTTGCGCTTTTTTTCTACTTGTCGGCAAACATAATTCTTTCTTTGCTGTTTAACGGCGTGCATATCAATTGCTACATCGTATTTGAAGCGGTGGCGCAAGGTCTGCGTATGTTTGTCGCGCAGGGGCTTGGTATGGTTTGTTCGCTCGTTACCAACTCTGCTTTTTATGCTTTGATTACCCTTGCCGGCATTGTCGGTTTCGGGTTTGTGTTTGTTGCCCGTATTGTTGAAAGTTGCGGGCACGGTGCTCACGTAGCCAATGACCGTCGTTGCGACAACGTCAAAACATGCCGTCGTGCGTCAATCAGCAACTACAAATACCACATTCAATTTTTGTCGTAATTTAATACATTTTTGATGCCCAACAACGTTGGGACGTTTGTTAAACGATTTTTTCGGCAGGCAGGTACATTGTCGCGCTTTGTCAACCGCAAATTTCGCCACGAAACGCACACATTATTATATGTAATTGTGCGTTGCAACACGTCCCCAAATGATGTCGGGCACGTTTTATATACGTACGTACGTGCGCGTGCGCGCGTATGCGAAAGCTGTTAAAAGATTGCACGAGAGGAAGATACTACATGACATTTTTCTACTATGGCGTCGGGGCAGGCGTTGCCGCATTGACCGTCGGCGTCGGGTTGGCTCTGCGCAAGTGGTTGCCGACCAAAATCAACGTCTACTTCAAGACAACTGCAATGTTGTTGCTGGCTGCATTGTTTTTCCGTTATATGTGGTACGACGACAACCTGCAAAACATACAAAACCTTACCGTCGGTTACGGTTTTACGTCCAAGGCGGCAATAGCCTTGGCATTTGTACAGGTAAGTCTTGCGTATGCGGCGGAGATGTTGACCGTTTTCGCGCCGTTCTTCAAACTTAAAACTTTGCCCGCGCTTGTGACGTTTTTCGGCGGAGTTGCGTATTTGCTTAACTTTGCGGTGTTGCCCAATCACATCATGGGTATTGTGGGGCAAACGGCATTTAACGCAATTGACTTCCGCGCAACGCTCATTGCTGTCGAAACGGGTCTGGGCGTAGCTTTTACGGTGGTGTATGCAATACAAAACCGCGACAAAATCATTCTTCACGGCAAAGAGTGGGTATGGTTTGCGGCTGCAATCGTCGGCATATTGCTGGCAACTACGCCGTGTTACACGTTCCAACTGTTTTTTGACGTCAACAAGTACGCCTACCATCCGTTGGATATGAATCAGACTCATCGTTTGTTGATCTACCCGGCAGTTCTGATACCGATTGCAATGTATCTGGTGCTTAAAGACTTGCCCGACGAAAGCAAACGTTTTGCGCTGATGTACTACGCATGGATGGGATTGCTCAACTTCTCGCTAGAAGTCAAGTTTAACAATTTCAGTGGCAATCAATGGGTTACGGCGTTGCCGTTGCACCTATGCTGCACTGCTATGTACGTCACTCCGCTGTGTTTGACGTTTAGGTGGAAAAAGTTGTTTTACTTCACCTACTTCATCAACGTACTGGGTGCGTTTATCGCACTTACAATGCCCAACTACGGTGACGGCGCAACGGTGTTTTCGCAAGAGATTTGGCGGTTCTACTTCAACCATTATCAGGCGTTCTTTATGCCGCTGTTGGTTGTCGGGCTTGGCATGTTCCGCCGTCCGCGCTGGAAAGAGTTCGGCTACAGCATGGTAGCGTTTGCCGTATACTTTGTGGCGATGCTGGTTATCAATGCGTGGTTCAGTAACTACAATCCCGACGTCAACTATTTCTTCCTCAACAACGACTTTGTTCCCAAGAAGTTCGGCGTGTGGGGCGAAAGTTTGCTAAACGTCAAGTTGGAGTTCGACCTTGCCGGGTTGCACTTCAAGTTTTATCCGTTGTACCAATTTTTGTTCTTTTTGGTGTACTTCGCCGCGGCGTTTGGTATGTGGTTTTTGTACGAACTCGGTTACAACGTTATCAGTAACTGGCAGGATATGGCGGCACGCAGCAAAAAAATCTCGGCGGACAGATTGGCTCTCGAAGTCAGTCTTGCCGGTCGAAGCATAGAGGAACCTATGAATAAGGAAAATGAAAACAAACTACTACTCAAAGACTTTACCAAGCGTTACGGCAACAGCGATGTATACGCCGTACGCAAAGCCAATCTCGAAGTCGACGGCGGGCAAATTTTCGGCTTCCTGGGCCCCAACGGCGCAGGCAAGTCTACAATCATCAAGAGTATCGTCGGCATACAAACCATCACCGACGGCGCAATAGAAGTGTGCGGCTACGACGTCGCTACTCAAAGCGTGCAAGCCAAACGGCAAATCGGCTTTGTGCCCGACCACTACGCACTGTACGAACGCCTTACCGCACGTGAGTACATCAACTACATTGCCGACCTGTACGAGGTCTCGCAGGAAGATCGCGACAAGCGACTTGCCGACTTCATACAACGATTCGAGTTTCAATCGGCAATCGACACGCCTATCAAGACTTATTCCCACGGTATGAAGCAAAAAGTCACCATCATGGCTGCGCTTATCCACGATCCCAAGGTGTGGATACTGGACGAGCCTCTGACGGGACTTGACCCCAACAGTATCTATCAGGTAAAGGAGTGCATGAAGGAGCACGCAGCCAAGGGCAACATCGTGTTCTTCAGCAGTCACATCATCGATGTCGTGGAGCGTATCTGTGACAAAATCGCCATCATTCGTAAGGGACAAATCCAGTGCGTGCGCGATGTGCATCAAATGGAAGCCGACGGCGAAAATCTCGAAGAGTTCTACATGCAGGTGATCAACGGTCACGACGTGCAACCCATCGCAGTCGAAGGAGTTGCCGCCAAATGATAAAGACCGATTTAGCTAACCTTAAAACGCTTGTGACGATGCAACTGAAAGACAAGACGGATTTGTCTTTTCTCGGTTCGCCGCGCAAGACGTTGTTCGCCGTTGCAGGCAAGGTTGGACAGTTTGTACTGTGCGGCGCGGCGTTCTTCGTGTTTCTGCTGTTGTCGTCGCTGTTAAAGCTGTTCAGTTTTACGGGCATAATTCCTGCAACCGTCATGACGGCGGTGTACACGCTGTTTTTTGCGTTGTCGCTGTTTTCCTGCACCGCAGGGCTTGTGGACGCGCTGTACATGTCCGCCGACAACCGTGTGTTGCTGACGTTGCCCGTTCGCCCGGATACGGTGTTTTTCTCCAAGATCGTACTGTACTACATCTTCGAGCTTAAAAAGAACTTCTTTCTGCTACTGCCCATGTTTGTGTCCTACGGCATAGTGATGCACGCCGTGTGGTACTACTATCTGTGGTTGCCGCTGTGCTTTGTGTTTGTGTCGCTTGTGCCTGTGGCGCTCGGCGCAGTGCTCAGTATCCCGTCGATGTACGTCGCTCGATTCGTGCGCCGTTTCAAGTGGTTGCAAATCGTGCTGATTGTGGCGGTTACGACGTTTGTCGGTTGGGGACTTATTAAGGTTGTGGGACTTATCCCCGAAAACATCAACATTGCAGGTCGCTGGACAGCCATTTCCATTGCCGTGCAGGGAGCGTTGCAAACATTTGCCAATGCCGTCGCACCGCTTAATTGGATCAGCCTTATGATGGTTGGCGGCACGTACCTTATCAGCAACGGCCTGTTCGGTATCGACACGTTGTGGGGCGCATTGTTGGTTGTCGGCACGATAGTCGTGTGCCTTGGGTTGGCATATCTCGTGGCAAAGCCGCTGTTTTTCAAGATGGCTTCCAAACAGTTCGAGTACGAAAAGGATGTCCACGGCAACAAACGCAATAAGGCGCACAGACAAAGCGTTTCGCCCTTTGTGTACGAAACGATGCGTAGTTTCCGCAGTAGTCGCTACGTAATACGGCTGATGTGCGGACTGATAATTTTGCCCGTTGCGGTGTTTTTGATGAACAAACTGTACGTGGCAATGAACACTCACCTTATGGGACAGTACATGACGGTTGCGTTCAGTCTGCTTGTGTCGTTGCTTATCGTTACGGAAGGCAACGTAACTTATGCAAGTTGTCTTAGTGTGGACGGCGCGGCAAGACCCATTGCCAAGACTCAACCCGTTTCTCCGTTTGCTTCGCTTGTGGCTCGCTTGCCCGTGCGTGCGGCGGTGATAGTTGTTTCTACGTCAATTGCCGTCGGCTTGTGGGGCGACGTTGCCAAACTGTCCGTAGGCAACTGCGTGTTGCTGGCACTGTCGATAATTTTTGTAGGTATTGCCCATCTTTTGTGGTCGTTGGAAATGGACGTAATGAATCCGCAAAACGAGCAATATGCAACCGTCGGCGTGTCCTACGACAACCCCAACGAACGCAACAGCACTATATTGGGATTCCTTATCTCGGCAATTGCGTCGTTTTGCGTGTACTTTATCATGAGCGAAGGACAAACCAAGGCATTTGTCAAGTTGACAATTGCGGCGTTTGTATTTTTGGCGGTAAGGGTGTTTCTGTTGTTTGACAGAGTGCGCCTGTACTACGCCGAAAAGTAGGAGGACGGCATGCGAAAACTTACAATTTTGTTGATAGCCGTCATATTTGTGGCTTCGATATTTATCGTGGGCGTGTTCGGGCTAAAAGCATTGCCCGTGGACGAGCGTTACCCCGTCAAGGAAATCAACTTTGTGGACTACATTGACCCGGACGGTACGGTGCATTACATTAAATATGGTGGCAAGGAATTAAGAAAAAGCGAGGAAGACGGCAAAACAATCTACACAGTAAGGTTATATTTTGAAGGAACAGACACTATCGAAATTCCGATTGAATATAACATAAATCCTGTAAACGCAACTAACAAAAACATCGATGTCAAGGTGTTGAGCTGCTCTGCGGACGGGTGCTACGAATTGATTACGGATAACGTGCTGTTTAAGGCTCATCGTCTGAAATTAAAACTATTGCCCGACACCGGTGGTTCTTCGGTTACGCTGCTGCTTAAAGCCGCAGATGGTAGCGGTGTGAGCGCAGAAATTAGAATTACGGCATTTAAGGTATCGTAACAAAACAAACTTTAGTCATGCGAGTAATTATAACTAAAAATAAAATGAAAGGAGAAATTTATGAAAAAGATTACAGCATTTTTATTGGCATTGACCCTTTTGATCAGTTGCTTTGCGGTAATTGCGTGCAACCCCGATAAGCCAAATGAAGAAATTAAGCTTAAAAGCATTGCCTTCAAAAAAGAAACAATGCCCGATAGTTTTAAGCAAAATCAAAAAATTGATTACGGCACGATCAAACTGGTGTTGACCTATTCCAACAACACCAACAAGGAAATTGCCTTGACAGACGAAGATGTGGAATACACAGAGTTAGACGTTGATACGATCGGAAAGCAAACTTTTTCCGTCACGTATGGCGGTTTGACAATCAAAAAAGAAGTGGAAATAAAAGAAGTGAAGCTCGGCATTGTTTCTTTTGAAAACCCCGACGGCTACAAGTACTATCTCGCTCAAAAAAGCACGGAAGCCACCAACAAGGAAACGGAATTTTACAAAACCGACGAAACATACAAGGTGGGCGCAGTCAACGCTTACGTGTGCTTGCCCAAAGTGGTCGCCGAAGATATTGAAGACGAAGATGCCACAATTGTTTTGAAAGACTTCCAAACCACATACAAACTGTATCTAAACAATAACGAAGTTGCCCAAGCAGATATCGCCAAGTATTTGTCCAAGGTGGAAAACAACGTTTACTACTTTACCGACAAAGCGGTAGGCAATCAGCTTAAATTGCAAATTACTCTTGTTGTTCCCGAAAAGATGAAGCCGTACACTCTTTTGGAAGAAAACAAGCGCACGCTTACAATCGAGTTTGAAGTGGTAGACGGCTACAACGTGTACGACGCGCAAGGACTGTCCGTGTTGGACAACCTTGACGTAAAATCC
>CAKQXG010000099.1 GCA_934281515.1 uncultured Clostridia bacterium
CCGCCGAACTTTCGCAAAAGGTAAAACGCGGAATACGGGAAAGCTACGAGAAAGGTTACTTTATCGGCGGATACGGACTATTCGGCTATGACATCGTGGACAAAAAATGGACGATAAACGAAGCGGAAGCGTCGGTTGTAAGAGAAATATTCGAGCGATATCGCTACGGAGAAAAGGCCAAAAGCATTGTCGAACGATTAAATATGCTTGGTATTAAAAATAAAAGCGGAAAACCTTTTACCGTCAATTCGCTTGCAAAACTTCTCCGTAACACCAAATACAAAGGCATCGTCGAATACAACGAAAGGATATTGACAAACGTAACGCCTGCAATCGTGGACGAAAAGACTTGGAACGATTGCAACAGAATTTTAGATAATCAGCGGCACAAGCAGAAATGCCTTCAAAAGCATTCCGAATACGTTTTAAGTGGAAAATTATTTTGCGGAAACTGCGGAACGTTGATGACTGCCGAAGGCGGTACGAGTCAGACGGGAAAACAATATCACTACTATAAGTGTTTTAACCGCAAAAGAAACAAAGAACAGTGCAGAAAGCACAACGTAAGTAAGCAATATATAGAGGATTTAGTATTTGAAAAGACGGTAGAATATGTTTTGTGTCCGGAGATTATTGACGATATTGCCCATAGCGTAACGGACGCTTTCAATAAAAGTTTGGAAGCGTCCGCCGCCCTGACTTTGCTCGAAAAGGAACTTGCAGGCGTGGAAAGTGCGATTGACGGGTTTTTATCCGCCATCGCCGCAGGTGTCGTAACAAAGTCCACGAAAGAACGAATGCTCTTGCTGGAAGCGCAAAAGGAAGAATTGGAAAACAAAATCGCATTGGAAAAGCAACGCACCGTTCAGCCGTTAAAATACGAAACAGTCCGCGCCTTTCTATATTATTTTTCAAAGAAAAAGTACAAATCGAACGAGGAAAAGAACGAGTTTTTCAATTCCTTTATTTACCGTGTGGTATTGTTCGACGATTATATCTACATTTTTTACAACACTTCGCCCGAATATCCGACAAAGGTGAAGTTGGAAAAAGACGAGTTGCAGGCATTGTACACATTAAGGGATAACGCCGCCGTAACAACCGATTGCGGAAAAGATAAGAAACCCGAAATGCACCCTGTTGAAAAAGACTTAGGTAACAAAAAAAGCACCCTGTTTGAACCGATAAAGTTCAAATTGGGTGCTTGTGGCGGAGGGTGTGAGATTCGAACTCACGTGAGGTTTCAGACCTCAAACGCTTTTCAAGAGCGCCTCGTTATGACCGCTTCGATAACCCTCCGAGTATTAAATTGTCAAAATATGCTTTCTACAAATAATTAAAACAGAAAATAAATTTGTAGAAATTTTTGTAGAAAATCTGATTTTCTAAATCGGTTTGTAGAAAATCGCTTTCTTTTTGACCGCTTTAATTATGCCACAAATTGTCAATAATTTCAAAGGTTTTTGCCGTTATTGACAGGTGGTTTGAAAAAGTTTGTAGAAACAAATGGGATTTTTGACAACTTTATTTCAACTTGTTTTCAAGACCGCCTCGTTGTGACCGCTTCGATACACTTCCGTATTTGTACGTACATTATACCAAGTTTTGCCACAACTGTCAATGGTTTTACGCGTGTACCGCACCACTACGCCTGCATTGCCGTAGACAACGTTGTAATCTGTCCGTTGTCGGCATCCTGAAACAACATCCAAAACGGCGTCGGCACATTGTCTACGTACACAAAGTCCTTGTCGGCAAAGCCCGGCTTTTCGGCAGGCACGCCATAGCAAATGTAACGCACTTTTTTGTCACGCTGCATAATGCCAAACACAAAGTACTTTTCCGACGACGGAAAATCTATCCGTACAAAAAACGACTCCGCATACTTGTTGATAAGCGGAAAATACGGCGGAAACTCTACAAAAATTTTGCCCACTTCCGCCTTGACCGTCTGGTAGTAGTCGGTGCCGCTACCCGCTGCATAAAAGCGGTCAAAAGCCTCGCTGTACGCCTCCACACTGCGATACCGTTCGTCGGCGGTGTTGCGCAGGTTGTTGACATCCAAGTCCACGTAATAGTCTGCCGTACGCGCAACAAAGTCTTCGTAGGCAGTCGGTGCGTCTCCGCTGCCACCCACCGCCACACCGGCATCTGCAGCGGTTGCCGCAGCCTGTCCGTCGGTCGCGCTTGCCGCCCTTGCCGACGCCACTCGCGCTTCGTCGGTTGCACCTGCTTGCACCACAGGCACAGTCGGGGTTCCGCCGTCGGCAGACAACATCACTGCACCGCCAAAACCAATTGCATTGTCCGTTGCCGCGCGTGCAGCCGCAGTCTCCACAAGCACATCCATATTACGCGCCAACGCGTCGCACAGTTCGGCATTGCCCACGCTTGCCCGAGCCGCCTCAAAGCACTTTGCTTCGCGCTTGACCAACAGGCACCCGACGTTGTCTTGCTGTTGTGCAGGCACGGCAAACACTTTGTTGTTGAGGTCGGTAAGCAACTTGACGCACACCACATTGCCAAAATTGAGCAACAACCACCACTGCCCGTAACCGCCGTCATCGGCATTTGCCACAAAAACCGTCACCGTGGTTTGCGGCTGGTTGTTGTTGACCAACTTGACCAATCCGCACAGCTCTCGGTTGCGCATAGAAAAACGCCTGTCCGTTTGTTGCAAAATAAGCACTCGTTTGCAATACATAACACACCTCTTGCGGACAGTATAACACAAAAGCGGCGACGAAACCTGTCGCATAAGGTCGAATGAACACGAATTGTGACACGTAAGAGGGGAAGCTCGATCGAGCTTCCCCTACAAAATCCCTCTAATGCTTTTGTTTTATCTCCGTCATCCCATCAGGGGGCGTTTAAGCGGCGTAATCGTGACGTTCACCGTCCAAATTGATTATGTCTTTATATGAGCCAGTTTCGACATCGTAATAAAATCGTATTCCTTCCCCGTCACTAAAAGCATAGGTTCCGTTGTGCAACTTGTACAACCTACCACCATTCCATATCTCGTAGTTTTCGTAGTCAATACCAAAGATAATCCATTTTGAATTTTCACCACAGGGGCAGCTCATCAAACAAAGCACGTTTTCACTGTCGTCTTCCAATAGTCTTAAACGAATTTCCATCATATAGTGGTCATTTGTTTCTTTTTCGACATCTATGATTTCATCGCAAATACGACAGAAATCACAAATCTTTACCCCGTCTTTACACGTAGTCACTCCGTCGTTCAACTTGACTCCTCTGCGTACAGCGTGCCCTGTTTTGCTTTCACTTGTTGCATTTGAATCTTTGCAAATTTCACAATAGCCTTCATAGTGATACATATCGTTGCATGTGCTTCCGCCGTTTTCAAATACAATTTTACTAACAGCTTCGTCCAAAAGATGCCCGCAGCCCTCATAGTACACATCCGTCAAACCGCAAGTCATACGCTTACGCCCGAAGAACCAGTCTCTGTTACAATCAAACGGTTCGCCGTCCTTGGAAAAACAGCCTTCTTCAATGTTGCTTTGGTCATGGATTTCTTGCATTTCGCTGTACACGATTTTGTTGCAGCGGACACAGTATTCGTGAGTACCGACGGACATAGAACACGACGTATCGCCAAATTCCACAACGGTAATCATCTGACCCATATGGTCATAAAATACATCACCCTTGGACTCTACGGTTCCACATGTTTGGCACATATACTGTATGTAATGCCCCTTGGAGCAGTCAGCGCTGTCAACAAACATCTCAACACCAACTATCCAACAGTCATCGTAATAAATTGTGTCATCAATTATATTTCTTTGACAAATATTACAATATCCCTCGATGTGAGTTCCGTCTTTGCACGTCTTACTTCCTGCATTTAAAACTCTAGTTCCACCTATATTATGCCCAGTTACGACCTCTTTTTCATAACCATCTCCACAAACCATACAGGTAACACATAACTGCCAGCCACCATTGCAACCGACGGAATCGTCAACCATACGATATTTTTCTTCGTACCAATGATAGTAACCGATTTCTTGTTCATACATTTCGCCACACTCTGCGCAAACATAGCTTAATGTCCATCCACTTGTTTCACAATTATCACCGTGCGCTTCAATATACTTCGGGTCTTTGTTTTGCGTATGCACTGTTCTTCTGATTTCGTATGTTTTACCACACAACAAACAAGTGTCACGACAAACGATGTTACAGCCATTTTTCTCAACAAGGGTTTCATTTCCTACGCCAATATGACCGCTCGTTTTTTCCTTAAAAGATTCTCCGCAAACAGAACAGGAATGTACTATGTAATAGCCTTCGTCACAACTATTTCTTGGCAATTCATACATATTTTCATTTGTCGGCTGATGCTCTTCGCATTGTTCTGTAACAGTTGCTGTTTTCAGTACTTTGTCACCATCGTAAAGAGTGTATTTGCTCGTTAAGGAATAAACGCAACCTTCACCTTGTCGTTGACTTTCAATTGTCAAAACAAGTCCGCAATTGTATGTAATCGTGTAGACATTGTCTTCGTGACTTTCTGTACTGTCACAGTAGTTTTCTATGTAAAAATTCTTATTTTGTCCACAAATGCTACATTCCGTTTCAACAAAGCCATGACTGTTTCCCACAGAACAAGTAACGGTATCGGAATAAACTTCTTTCATATTGTGGTTGTAACGCGTCTCTATATCCAGATGTTCGTCACAACCTGGCAACAAACAACTACGACGCAGAACCCAACCGTCTTCGCAAGAATCACCTAGCAAGGCTATTTTCTCTTCTCCGTACAAATGACCTCGAATATGTTCTTCATACTTACCTTCAAACAAAACTTTGTTGTCATAACGAATTGCTAATTCGATAGAAAATGCGGTTTCTTCTTTAATTTCCGTTGATAAAGTTGTCGTTTTTGCTTGTACTTCAAAACTACAATCCGGACATTTGTAGGTGTAACCTTCTGCAAGTTGGTTAATGGTAATACCTTTGTTCAATAAATACTCGACAATGTAACCGCTGTAGTCGATATTTATGTACACACTCTTGCCACAAGCACAGTAGAGCATTTCAAGATTATGATAGTGCTCGTCATTACCAAGGGTCACAGACTTTCTTACAGAATGATGACCGTACACAATTTCCACACTCGATTTGTGGCACTTTGAGCACGTACTTGTCACTCGCACGCCACCTTCACAACCGCGTTTCGGGTGTATCAGTTCGACAGATTCTTCAATGTCGTGGGGTAGTTTGCGGTATTCCACGCAGGTCTGACCGCATTGGTCGCACTTGTATGTGGTTTTGGTGTAGTACTCGCAAGAATCGGGATCTACTTCTTCGCCGACAAGTTTCAGGTTATGTTTGATGTTTTCTCTGACGACAAACACTTTGTCGTCAAGTCGTACACAACCGTTCCCACGCGACTACCGCCTATTTCTTCGCTATCATTGACGTTGTAGTTTTCCTTGAGCCAAGCAAGTTGGTCTGCAGTCACGGACTTGTTGTTTACCATGTAGGTAATCTGTGCAGTACCACTACTTTCGGCGGCCCAACTTATGCAAATTTGCGAAGCGCATTTTGCCGAAATGCCTGTTGAAGAGCTGATAAATTCCGACCTGAATTCCGTATTACCGCTTTGAGCTATCGAATTGTTGCGCAAATTGTAGGTACGTATGCCTTTTTTGACGACTTCTACGGGCATATCGTTTATCGTAACCTGATTCCAATCGTTGTCACGCAAATCGTCTCTGTATTCGTACAACTCGTCATAATACCATTCGCCGTCAACTTCGCGCAGGTTATCTTCCTTTGTCGGCTTACGCCCCATGAGCGCTTCAAACAGAGACTCGGCTTGCGCTTTGGACTCGGGCGCATCGGGCAACTTTTGTCTGTATGCCAACATTTCGGCAGCCTTTGTCTTGGCATCGCATGTCGTCACTTCGTCGGCAGGACCTATTGTAATTTTGCCGCCGATACGGTCTGCAATATAACGTAGATTGCCAAGACTTTCACGAGCACGAGCTTGTTCCGTACTTGTAGCGACATCGTCATTGCCATAAGGTTCTATGCCGCCGTTGATGACAATCTTTTGCAAAATGTCGTCATTGACATATGCTTCGATGTCAAACCAACGTAAGATTTGAATGAACTCATTGATGTACTCATAAATGTACCTGGAATTGCTTATTGCGGCATGCATAAATTCTGCCAGTAACTCATATACCTTTTTATTTTTGTACAATTCAACTTGATCCAGGATGCCTTTTGTAATTTCGGCATAGGTTATTTTGTTTTCATTCCCGTCTTGTGCAGCCGTTATGGCATTAGCAACAGTCATTTTGCGCACGGCGTCGTTGTGCAACAACTCGCCCAAGTCAAATTTTTTGTTGACGCCGATCAGTTGTCCAATCAAATCTTCAAGGGTGGTGTCTTCGGCAACGTTGGGCAGGGTCGCAACTACTGCGCGAGCCACTTCGAGAAGAGAGTCAATGTCGATGCCTAGCTTAGCAATGCTGTCCAGCACTTCGCCGACGGTCATTTTGCCCAATTCATCCAGTTTGTTAGGTAATGACTCAACAAAACCTTCGCCAAGCAATTTGTCTACAAACTGTTGCGCCGTCATCGTGGACAACTCTTTATTCGTCTCTTCAAACACATCGTAGTCGATACCGTACACAGTGCTGCCGTCAACGGTTTTCTTCGTGATAAAAGGCAATTCACCGTCACCGTCGCCGCCATGACCGATATTCTCCAGCAGGTTGGGCAGGTTTTTGGCAAGCGTTTCCAACACGGCGCGGTAAGGCGTAATGGCTTCATTTACTGCCGACAGCAAATGTTCAAAGCTATATACAGAAAACCCTGCTTCGTCGCATATTTTGAAAGTTGTAGAGTAAATTGCTTTGTCAAAATCAGAAGTGAAAGAAGCGTCATCACCCAGATATTCCGAGTAAATTTTCCCGTTTACGGCATAAATATAGCCATCCTTTCTCAATTGAAACTCGTCTTTAGTGCCGCCGCTGACTGCAAGACAGGAATCCTTGACAGCAACCAAGTACACAAAAACGTTAAGTCCGCTATTATCGTCCAGCCACAAGCGTACCTCGGCAGAAGGAAAATAACTTCTGTTAACCTTACCGGGACCGTAATCGCCGATGTTGATGTCGCGCATATACAGTCCGTCAACGGACAGACCGATGTCTCCGCCAAAAGCGCCGCGGAAACGCTCGGTAAGCATGCCTACAAGCGAAAAATATCCGCAAACCTTGCAAACGCCGTTGTGAAACTCGTGCGCGCCCTTGTCCATGACTACGTCGTGTCCGCAAGTGACGGTGTGCCAGTGCTCCATGGCATTGGTCGACCAATCTTTTGCTACGGGGTGCACCGCCACCTTACGCTCGTATTTGCAGATGTTGCAAGTATACGTGGTAATGC
>CAKQXG010000100.1 GCA_934281515.1 uncultured Clostridia bacterium
CCATTTAACACACCTACTAGTCATCGATTTCAGGTTGTAAAAGACCAATATTTCCGTCGTGACGTCTGTACACAACTTCGATATTGCCCGTTTCCTCGTTGACAAACAGGTAAAAGTCGTGATCTACCATGTCAAGGTTCTCCGCCGCTTCGGCAGGGGTCATACGCTCCACTTCAAACGACTTGACCTTGGTAATCTCGGGCGGCGTCATGTCCACGTCGGAGACAAATTCGTAGTCGTCGGTACGATCGGGCATACGGAACGATTGGTTAAGTTTTTCGCGGTGTTTGACAATCTGACGTTCAAGCTTGGGCAAGCATGCGTCGATGTTGTAGTACATTGTGTCGCCGACAACTTCGCTACGAATATGCGTGCCGTGGTAGTTGATGGATATTTCCATCTTGCATTGACGTCCCAAGTCGGTCAGTACGATTTTGCAAGGTGTTTCGCCGTCGGGGAAATACTTGTCCAGACGACGTGTTTTTCCGATGAGAATTTGCTCCAATCTGTCGCTGACACGATAGTTTTTTGCAACGATTTCAAGTTTCATAACAATACCTCCAACTTGATATATTGAGACCGGTTGTGACAATACCGTAAAACAATCCGACAAGGTTGCCGATTAAAGTACTGTATTGCTGTCTCTATGGTAATTATACCATATTTTTACAATACATTCAATAGGTTAAACAAAACTTGAAAAGAATATTTTAATTATACCGTTTTATAACCGTTTGATGTTCGGAAAACTGTCACAACGTGCGCCCGAGTTTTTGCTTTACACAGCACAGTCATGATACAAGTTTCTGCAAATGGATGTAGGGAGAACGCTTTTTGCAAAAAGGTTTCTCCCCACAATTTTGTTCATATACTATTTTCTGACGTTTGCTTTTGTAAACACGATAAAGCCGTCGACATCGACGTCAACGTCTATGGTGTCGCCCTTTTTAAACTCGCCGACAAGCAGTTTTTCTGCAAGCGGATCCTCCACTTCCCTTTGCAACACGCGTTTGAGCGGCCGTGCGCCGTACTCCCGTTGGTAACCGCGCTTGGCAATGGCGTGTATCGCGCTGTCTGTAAAGCGCAGGTTGAGTATACCCGTCAGACGTTTGTGCAGTTTGTAGCACAGCAACTCGGCAATTTGGTTGGCTTGTTCCTCACCGAGGTAATTGAATATCACCACTTCGTCCACACGGTTGAGAAACTCCGGACGGAAGAAAGCTTTAAGCGCCTTTTCCACATTGGCACGCATACTGTTGTAACTGTCTGTCGGAAGGAAGCCGAATGACGTTGTTTTGACATCGGACACGCCGATATTGCTCGTCATAATGATGACGGTGTTGCGGAAGTCCACCGTCTTGCCGTGACTGTCGGTCAACCGTCCTTCGTCGAGAATCTGCAACAACAGGTTAAACACATCGGGGTGCGCCTTTTCGATCTCGTCAAACAGTACCACACTGTATGGCTTGCGCCGCACCTTTTCCGTAAGATAGCCGCTTTCGTCATAGCCGACGTATCCCGGAGGCGCGCCGATAAGCTTGGCAGTGGATTGCTTTTCCATGTATTCCGACATATCCAGACGAATAACGTCGCTGTCGGTGCCGAACAAGCTGTCGGCAAGCGCTTTGGCAAGTTCCGTCTTGCCTACGCCGGTCGGTCCGACAAAGATAAAACTGCCTATCGGACGGTTAGGGTCCTTCAACCCTGCGCCCTGACGGCGAACAGCAAGACTCACCGCCTTGACGGCTTCGTCCTGCCCGATTACGCGTGCGGATAGTTCGTGCTCAAGATTGACAAGCCGTTCCCGCTCGGCACGCGACAATTGGCTGACAGGCACACCCGTCATTTGCGACACCACATTGCGCACGTCGTCGGGCGTCAGTACGCAACGATGTTCCTCGCATGCCTTCTTGTAGTCGGCTTGCGCCTGCTCGTACTCGTAGTAGATCTGATTGTGCAGTTGTTCGAGCTTGGCAACGTACTCCTTGTTGCCTGCCAACAATGCCGCTTCACGTTTGCGTTGCAACTCGGCAAGGCGGTTGTTAAGCTCCACCAGGCGTGTAGGCGGCGCAAACGTCGACATCTTTAGCTTACTGCACGCTTCGTCGATTATGTCAAACGCTTTGTCGGGCAGATAGCGATCGTTGACATATCGCACAGACAGACTTACCGCAGTTTCGATGGCTTCGTCGCTGATAATCACGCCGTGATGACGTTCGTATTTACTCTTGACTCCCTTGACAATCTTTACCGCCAGTTCGGGGGACGGTTCGTCGACGGTTATAGGCTGAAAACGGCGTTCCAACGCAGGGTCGCGTTCGATGTACTTGCGGTACTCGCGTATAGTGGTTGCACCCACTACCGACAATTCGCCGCGCGCCAGGGCAGGTTTAAGTATCTCCGCCGCGTCCATGGAGCCCTCCGATGTGCCGCCTGCCCCCACAAGGTTGTGTATTTCGTCGATAAACAAAATAACGTTACCTTCGGAAATGACCTGCGACACCACGCTTTTCAGCCGTTCCTCGAAGTCACCGCGATACCGCGAGCCTGCAACCATGCCGGAAATATCCAACTCGACAAGACGTTTGCCTTGCAGTTCGGCAGGTACTCTCCCCTGCGCAATGGCAAGGGCAAGTCCTTCAACCACGGCAGTTTTACCTACGCCCGGTTCGCCCACCAACACAGGGTTGTTTTTTGTGCGGCGCGTAAGCGTTTGTATCACACGGGCAGTCTCGGTGTCGCGCCCTATTACGGGGTCGATTGTGCCGAGCATGGCGCGTTCGGTAAGGTCGGTGCCGTATGGCAAATGGTCGTCGTTGGGGCGAGAAATACTTTCGCCCGACATCGCGAGTTCGGGTTGGCGAGCCTCCGCAGCGACCTCTTCCCCGTTGGCAAGGCGCAAAAAGGCCTCCTTGTTGGGCAAAGTGTCCACAATGCGACTAAACAACTTGTCCATTGGGATAAAGGCGCGTTCCTTGCAGAAAAACAATATCTTTCCGTAGGCGTACGTGTTGGTTTTTATCATCAAGGCAAGCAGTTCGTGTATGCACGTGACGTCCTTTTCACCCGTTTCCTGCGCAAACTTGGCGGCGAGTTGGTTAATCTCGTACACCTCGGTGCTTTCTCTCACGGGGCCGCCGTTGCCGAAAATGCGCCTGTCGATGTTTTGCGTGGTCATGCCTATCTCCGTAAGGAAATGTCGCGCCTCGTTGTCGGTGCCGACAAGTCCGATAAGCACGTGCTCGCTTTTAAGTTCGGTAAGCTTGTGACCGCGCAGATACATATGAGCGTATTCAAATACTTGTTGTAGCGTTTCCGATTGCATGTTTTCCTTTTTTTGCAATACATCAATCCGTGCCGACAATGTTTTTATCGCCGTAACCCACGGTGTGCCGGGCAGATTGCCGTATTGCCGTCCGCACAAAAAATCTATGACGGCGGACGTCTTTTACTTATTGTAACAAATAATACAGACTTTATCAAGGGATAACGGCTACTTTTTTGACGAATTGTTGAGTAAAAACATGGAAGACGTACAGTTGAAAGGGGAAACTTTTTCAAAAAGTTTCCCCTTTCCATGCCATTTCCTTTCAAAAACTTCGGATCAGAAGAGTTATGCGTAGGATAAATACAAAGTTTATCTCCGATACAAACGAGTAAACAAATGACATATTTACCACAGACCGATTGCCGATAGTTTAAATAATCGAACAATTCTGCTATTGCTTTGCGGATAACAGTTTCGTTTTGATACTCGTACCGATGTATTTGCGCTTTTGACGTTTTTGCGAAACCACTGCACCCAGACGGTAAAAGATTGTCGGCACAAGAGACAGCGCAAGACACACCGAATATTGCCACGGTGCCAACAACGTCAACCCGAACAGATTTGCAAGCGGCGGAACAAACGCCACCACGGCAATCAAGCCGAATGAAACAAGCATGGACACAACCATAAACGCCGTGCAATCACGGTCAAAGATGCCCTTGCCGCTACGCAGTTCCAATGCAAAAAACAGTTGCGACATACTAAGCACAAGAAATGCCATCGTACTTGCGTGCAGATAGGAGTTTGCCTGCCCCAGCATAAACCCGACAAGGGTTGCCGCGCCAAACAGCACGCCGCCGACAATAACCTTTCTGCCGCCACCGCCCGAGAAAAAGCTTTGTTCCTTGCCTTTGGGCGGACGAGACATAACGTCGCTTTCCGGCTTGTAAATACCAAGCGCCAACCCGGGCAATCCGTCGGTAACAAGGTTGACCCACAACAGTTGCATTGCCGACAACGGAGACACGTCAAACAGCAACAGCGCAAAAAACACACAAAGCACTTCGCCGACGTTGCATGTAAGCAGGTATGTGACCGCCTTTTTGATGTTTTGGTACACGCTGCGACCCAATGCAACCGCCTTGACAACCGTCGCAAAGTTGTCGTCGGCAAGTATCATGTCGGCGGCGTCCTTGGCAACCTCGGTACCGCTACCCATTGCGCAACCGATGTCGGCACGTTGCAATGCGGGAGCGTCGTTCACGCCGTCACCGGTCATAGCGACAACCGCGCCGCGCGACTGCCACGCTTCCACTATGCGTAATTTGTCGGCAGGTGTGACCCGTGCAAATACGGCGATGTCGGCAATTTTGTCGTGCAGTTGTTCGTCGGACATAGCCGACAATGTCTCGCCGTCTACCACCATGTCGCCCTGTTGCATTACGCCGAGCGTAGAGGCTATCTCTGCCGCCGTTGCCGCGCTGTCGCCTGTAATCATGACGGGGCGTATGCCTGCGTTGCGACAGGTTGCCACCGCATCATATGCTTCGGGGCGCGGCGGATCGGCAATGACAAACAAACCTACTATGTCGAAGTCGCTTTCAAGCAGTAGCGACCGTGGAAAATTTGCACCTATTTTTTTAACCGACAGGGCAAGCACTCTGAAACCGCGACGAGAGTACAACTTGTAACTGTCGGCAAATTTTGCATAGTTGCGTGCCGTTTTCATAGCGTCGGGACTACCCTTGGTCACAACGTATGTCGTACCGTCTCGGCGTACCACTGTTGTCATCATTTTTCTGCCGCTGTCAAACGGGATTTCGTATATACGTATGCTTTTTTTTGCGACAGAAGCGTGCCTGCACACGGCAACTTCCGTCGGGTCTCCGCCCACGGTTGCGCCAGGCTCCACATCGGAACAATCGACAAAAAAATCCACCAGATGTTGCACCTTTGCGATGTTGTTTGCCGACACGTACTCCGATCCGTCAAACACGCCGTGCAATGTCATTACGTTTTGAGTCAGCGTGCCTGTTTTGTCCGAACAAATCACCGTGGCGCTGCCTAATGTTTCCACTGCGGTAAGGCGTTTGATGACGGCATTTTGTCTCGCCATATTTTCGATACCGCGTGCCAGAACCACCGTTACGACTGCAGGCAATCCTTCCGGTATGGCGGCAACCGCAAGGGAAACCGACGTAAGGAAGATGTCGGCAAACACCTCGGCAAGAGTGTCGTCGGGCCCGCGCCTTGCAACGCCTTTGACAAAACCCGTGACAAGCACTACGGCGCAAACGGCAAGACACACCACGCCTATGAGCTTTGACAGACGTTTGAGTCTTTGTTGCAATGGAGTCAGCGGCTGTTCCTTTTGCTCGAGAAGTTTGGCGATTTTGCCCAGCTCGGTATTTTGCCCCGTTGCAGAAACCACGCCGTAGCACCTGCCACGAGTGACAAAACTTCCGCCGAACACCTTGTTGGCATGTTTTGCCGAGTTTAGTTGCGACATCGGCAAGGCAAACTTTTCTACTGCCACGCTCTCGCCCGTCAATGCAGACTCGTTGAGATAAACCGTTTCGGCGACAAGCAATTTGCAATCGGCGGCAACAACGTCGCCTGCCTCAAACAGACATACGTCGCCACGCACAAGGTCAGCGCTGTCCACAAGACGAATTTCGCCGTCGCGCACGACTTTTGTTTTGGGCGATGTCATCTTTTTGAGACTTTCAAGCGAACGCTCTGCCCGAAACTCCTGATACGCTCCCAGAAAAGCATTGACAAGCACTATTGCAACTATGATTATCGGCTCGGCAAATTCCGACGGATCACCGTCGATAATAGCAAGAGTCAGTGACAACGCCGCCGCAACAAGCAAAATGATAATCATCAAATCGCAAAATTGCGCCAAAAACATTTTGCCGAAACCCTTGCGCTTGCCGTCACCCGATGTATTGGGTCCGTCGCGCAACAACCGTTCGGCGGCGTCGGCGGATGTAAGACCATACTTTTTGATGTCCAAGGTGTTCTCCGTTACACTATTGTATTACGCGAAAACCCCTTTTACCACCTGCAACGAGGAGTGTTACCGAATCGACTACAATAAAAAAGGAAGATACAATCTATCTTTTTTATCTGCCTTTACACCATTTGATACTTAATTCTCTTCGGAATAAGAAACTCGACTTATAATTACCATCCGCATTCAACTATTAGATTGCGTTACAACAAATTTGCCTGATATTTTTACAAATTCGCTATTTATGGGCAACACTTTTTTTGTGGATGTATGCTATAATAGCACTACCAAACGAAAGGAGGTATTCATTGTGGACATGCAGAAAATCGGTGCATTTTTAGCCGAATTGCGCAAAGAAAATAAATATACTCAAGACGAATTAGGTGAAAAAATCGGAGTAACTAACAAAACTGTATCGCGTTGGGAAAACGGCAATTATTTGCCACCTGTTGAAATGCTGCAAATTCTAAGCAAATTGTATAATGTGAGCATAAATGAATTACTCTCGGGTGAGCGTTTGAATGAAAAGCAATATAAAGAAAATGCAGAAGAATATATAGTTGCAGATTTGATGAAAAAACGGAAAGAGGCAAAAAAAAAGAATTGCGGTTTCTTTAGTAGTATCAGTCATTACAATACTTGCAGGCGTTTCGATAATTCTTTTAAGTGCTTTGCTTTCCGCGCCTATTTGGTTAAGAATTATTTGCATTGTTTTGTCGGTTATAGTTATAATTTTCGGCATAGGAGCTTGTTGTGTTTTGACTGTTGATGCAGGTGTTTACGAATGTCCGAATTGCGGAGAAAAGTTTATTCCGTCTATGAAAAATTTTATTTCGGGAACACACACTTTTACAAAAAGAAAATTGAGATGTCCTAAATGCGGGAAAAAAAGTTTTTGTAGAAAAAGGTTGAGTTAAATTTTCCTTTTAACATGTCGAAATTCCACTCGTGTAAACTCAATAACGGTTGAAAAATTTGGAAAATTATGCTATGATGTCTGTGTCAATAAAGGTAGGTAAACGTAATGGCGTTTGATTTCAAAAAAGAATATAAAGAGTTTTATATGCCGAAAAGTAAGCCGTCAATTGTTACAATTCCGAAAATGAATTATCTTGCGGTACGCGGTAAAGGTAACCCGAATGACGAAAAC
>CAKQXG010000101.1 GCA_934281515.1 uncultured Clostridia bacterium
GGTCAGCACAAAGGCAAGTCCCTTGCCGACTGCGTGCCGCCGCTGTTGTGCGTGTGGTCGGAGTTATACGCCGTCACTTACATATGCCAAATCTTTTCGGCGTATTCCCTGACAGCTCTGTCCGCCGAAAATCTCCCTGCCTCGGCAATATTCTTCAAAGACATCTTGTTCCACTCGTCCTGATCGCGGTATACTTTGTCCATCTTGTCGGCAGTAGCAATGTAACTACCAAAGTCGGCAAAGCACATGTACGGGTCGGCAACGCCGTTACTACGCAACAGGTAGCTTGCAACGCCTTCGAATGTTTCGCCTGCAAAGCCGTTGTTCAGTTCGTCCACCACTATGCGCAGTTTGGGGTTGCGAAGATAGTAGTCGGTACTGTTGTAGCCGCGCGCCCAGGTCTCGGCGACTTCGTCGGCGGTCATACCGAAGATAAATATGTTGTCGTCTCCGACAGCACGGTGCATCTCGACGTTTGCGCCGTCTTCCGTACCGAGAGTCAACGCACCGTTTATCATAAACTTCATGTTGCCTGTGCCGCTTGCTTCCTTGCCTGCAAGAGAAATCTGCTCGGACACTTCCGCCGACGGAATAAGACTCTCCGCCATGGTAACGCAATAGTTTTCAAGGAACACCACATTGAGTTTCTTGCGGATGTCGGGACGAGACTCCAACTCTTTTTGTATGAAACAAATCAGTTTGATTACTTCCTTTGCACGGTAGTAACTTGCCGCCGCCTTTGCGCCGAAAATAAAGGTTTGCGGCGTTACGTCAAGGTCGGGGTTTTCCTTCAGATCATGATACAGCGAGATGATTTTAAGCACGTTAAGCAATTGGCGTTTGTACTCGTGCAGACGCTTGACCTGCACATCGAAACGCGTTTCGGGATCAAGGCGAACGCCCAACTTTTTGTATGTGATGTCGGCAAAGCGCTTTTTGTTGGCAAGTTTGATTGCAGCCATGCGCTCATGCACTGTTTTGTCGTCAAGGTAGGCATTGAGTTTGGTCAACTCGGCGGCATCGGATACAAAGCCGTCGCCGATAAGTTCGGCAATCAACGCCGACAGTTGAGGATTGGATTGGCATAGCCATCTGCGGTGTGCAATACCGTTGGTAACGTTGGTAAACTTGTCCGGGTCAAGGGCGTAGAAGTCCTTAAACACGTCTTTTTTGAGTATTTCGCTGTGCAGTTCCGACACGCCGTTGACGGTGTGCGAGCCGATAACCGACAGGTTTGCCATACGTACCTGTCCATAGGCAATGACGGCAAGATCGGACACCTTTTTCCAGTCCTGCGTTTTGTCCCAAAAACCACGGCAAGCGCGTTCGTTGATTTCCACCACTATTTGGTACACGCGCGGCAACAGACTCTTGAAGATGTATTCGGGCCAGCACTCCAACGCTTCCACCATGACCGTATGGTTGGTGTAGGCACAAACCGAGGTAACCAGCGACCACGCCTTGTCCCAACCCATGTGGTACTCGTCGACAAATATACGCATAAGCTCGGCAACGGCAAGCGCAGGGTGAGTATCGTTGATGTGTACGGCAACCATCTTTGTAAAACTGTCAAACGTGCCGTAACGCTTGATATGATCGGATACCACGTTTTGCATAGCCGCCGACACCAGGAAGTACTCTTGCTTCAAGCGCAGTGCCTTGCCTTCGTCGTGATTGTCGCTGGGATACAGCACCTTTGTAATCATTTCGGCTTCGGCTTGCTCGTTCATGGCACGCATGTATTCGCCCTGACCGAACGAGGCAAAGTCAAACGGTTTGTTGCTACGTGCCGCCCACAAACGCAACACGCCGACCGCATTTGCGCGAAAACCGTCCACAACCATGTCGTAGGGGAAAGCTTGTACTTCCTGACAACCGACTTGTTGATACACGGGTCCTTGCTCCGTCCAGATTTCCTTCACTTCGCCGCCGAAACGCACCACCTGCGTTTTGTCGGGACGTTCCTTAAGCCACACTTCGCCGCCGGGCAACCAGTTGTCGGGTAGTTCGGTCTGCCAACCGTCGACAATGCGCTGTTGGAAGAACCCGTACTCGAATCGCAAGCTGTGTCCCATAACGGGGTAGTCCTCCTTGGCAAGGCTGTCAAGGTAGCACGCGGCAAGTCTGCCCAGACCGCCGTTACCCAGACCTGCGTCGGGTTCGCACTCGTACAAGTCGTTGATGTCCACCTTGTAGTGTTTTTTAAGCACGTCGGCAAACAAGGTTTCCTGTTCCATATTGAAAAGGTTGTTTTTGAGACTGCGCCCCATCAAAAATTCCATCGACAGGTAATGTACACGCTTGCGTTCGCGCGCTTTATGTTCGTGGTTGAACTCGGCGCGCTTGGTAAGCAACATGTCGCGCACCACGGTAGCAACGCACTTGTACATTTGCGTAAGGGTCAGCTCCTTTGCGGCAACACCGAAGTTTTTACCTGCAACGCTTTCGATCATTTCCTTTACTTGTGTTTTGGTAAGACTGTTAGACATTTTTTCTTTCTGACTCCATATAAATACAACTTACTTTATCGATTGTCCTTTCAAACACTTTGTAGAAGTACAGATTTCACTCTGCCTTCGCCTTGGCTGCAAGTCGGTAGTACTGTACCGACGAAGCAGGCATAACTACTTCCACATATCCGTTGTCGTCGCTCGTCACAACGTCGCATATGTCCACGTCGCGACCGCCGTACTTGGCTTCGTCACTGTTGAGTACCAACTCGTACCGTCCTTTGTCCACCGTAAAGCCGTAATTGTGGTAGTCGTAAGTGCTAAAATTGACTACAACCAACATCACATCGCCCTTTTTGTCGACGCGTTCGAACACAAGCACGTTGTCGGCAGAGTTGTCGGCTAGCACCCACTTGAAGCCTTCCCTACTTTGGTCAAGCTGATACAACGGTTTGTACTTCTTGTACGCTTTGTTGAGATCCTTGACAAACCGTTGGTGCGCCTCGTGCTTTGGGTAGGACAGCAACATCCAGTCAAGTTCTCGCGCCTCGCTCCACTCGTTCCATTGAGCAATTTCGCCGCCCATAAAAACGAGTTTTTTGCCGGGGTGAGCGTATTGGAAACCAAACAATGCTTTTAGTTGCGCAAACTTGGTGTCGTAGTCGCCAAACATCTTGGCAATAAGGCTACCTTTCAGATGTACAACCTCGTCGTGCGACAGCGGCAAAATGTAGTTTTCGCTGTAAGCATAGCACATACCGAATGTCAGTTGATTGTGATGGTCGGCGCGCCACAGCGTGTCGGTTTGCATGTAGCTCAATACGTCGTTCATCCAACCCATGTTCCACTTGTAGTTGAACCCAAGTCCGCCTACGTATGTCGGGTGAGTGACCTTGGGAAACGCCGTCGACTCTTCCGCGACAAACAATGCGTAGGGGCAAGCCTCAAACACGTTGCAGGACAGTTTTTGCAACAACTCGATAGCTTCGAGATTTTCCTTGCCGCCAAATTTGTTGGGGTGCCATTCGCCGTCTTTGCGGTCGTAGTCCAGATACAGCATACTTGCCACCGCGTCCACGCGCAGTCCGTCAAAGTGGAACTCTTTCAGCCAATACAGCGCATTGCTTACAAGAAAACTCTGCACTTCGTACCGACTGTAATCAAATATGCGCGTACCCCAACTCTTGTGCTCTTTCTTGGTTTCGTCGGCGGATTCGTAGCAACACGTGCCGTCAAATTCGATAAGTCCTTGTGCGTCCTTACAGAAGTGCGCAGGAACCCAATCGAGCAGCACTCCGATACCTGCCTCGTGACAAGCGTTGACAAGATAGCGCAGGTCGTCGGGCGTGCCGTAACGACTTGTCGGGGCGTAGAAACCAGTAATCTGATATCCCCACGACGCGTCGAGCGGATGCTCGGCAAGCGGCATAAACTCGATGTGGGTGTAGCCCATCTTTTTGACATAAGGAACAAGGTATTCGGCAAGATCGCGGTAGGTGTACAACCGCCCGTCGTAGTGACGTCGCCAACTGCCTGCATGCACCTCGTAGATATTTACCGCGCTTTTGTACACGTCGCGCTTGAGTTGTTTGCTCGTCCAGGACTCGTCCGACCAGACAAACTTGTCGGCAGGGTCGTATATCACGCTTGCGGTGTCGGGGCGAAGTTGCGCAAACGTGCCGTAGGGATCGGCTTTGTACAGCACCGTACCGCTTTGAGTGGTAACGGCATACTTGTAGCAATCGCCGTGCTTGGCTTCGATTGTCGCCTCCCAGATGCCGTCAACGCGCTCCATTTGGTCGTGATTGACAAGCCAATTGTTGAAGTCGCCCACTACCGATACGGCGGTAGCGTTGGGCGCCCAAACGGCAAAGCGATACAGCCCGTCTCCCGCGTGGTGACAGCCGAGCAATTGGTATGCGCAGTTTTCCTCTCCGTTGTAAAATCGAGTGTATCGAGACATGTCTTGTGGTCTCCTTGGTAGTATTTTGTACGTCATTTTTTTGTTTAACGTCGGGGTGTACCCAACCGTTTTGCAGACATGCGGAAACGGAAAAGTTTCACATCGTTGCCTATGTCGGCATGGTTGTTACTCAACTATCTTCCGCTGTTTGTCGTAATCTTTTTCAGCCACTTTGCCGTGCCGTTGCAAAAGTCGCCGCGCTCCGCCATGTAACGCCACCAACCCGTTGTGCCGGGGCAGTTCATTCGTGCGGACGAGTCGCGCTCGGCGATGTCCTGCATAGTGTATATGGTCAACTCGGCATTGCTTGCGGCAAGCAATTCGATCATTTTGTGCGCTATGTGGTCGCCGTCGGGCAAGTGCAGTGTGTCAAGCACACGCTGCTTTTCGCCGTCGGACAAACTATTCCACCAACCCGTTGTCGTGTCGTTGTCGTGAGTGCCCAGGTACGCCACACAGTGCGCCTCGTGGTTGGCAGGCAAAAATGCGTTGTAGGGGTTGCCGTCAAAGGCAAACTGTACCACTTTCATACCGGCAAGACCACACTTATCGCGTAGTTTCAGCACGCTGTCGGGTATATCGCCAAGGTCCTCGGCAACAATGGTCAAATCGGGTACGCTGTCTTGTAATATTTTCAGGAAGTCGTACCCCACGCCTTTGCGCCAATGTCCGCGACGGGCGGTTGTCTCGCCGTAGCGAATAGCGTAGTAACTGTCAAACGCACGGAAGTGGTCGATACGCAACACGTCGAACAACTCGGCGCAACGAGCCACACGACGTAGCCACCAATCGTAACCGCTACGTTTCATCTCGTCCCAATCGTACAGAGGGTTGCCCCACAACTGTCCGTCCTCGCTGAAGTAGTCGGGCGGCACGCCTGCGACCCAACTCGGGCGGCGGTCGGCTGTCAGTTCAAACAGTTCGGGGTGCGCCCACACGTCGGCATTGTCGTAGGCAACATAGATGGGGATGTCTCCGACAAGCTTGATGTCGGCTGCGGCAAGTTTGGCGCGGAAGGTGCTCCACTGCCTGTCAAACACGTATTGACAAAAGACGTAGTAGTCGATTTCATCGCTTAACATGTCGGTGTAGCGACTGATTGCGGCAGGTGTACGCATGCGAATGTCGTCGTCCCAATCCGACCACGGTTTACCGTCGAAGTGTGCCTTTACCGCACAAAACAAGGCGTAGTCGGCTAGCCAATAGGCGTTGCTGAGACAAAAGTCGTCGTAGTCGGCAGGCGGATTGTACCGCACAAAGTTGCCGTACGCCTCGCGAAAAGCCGCCGCGTTGTGTTCGTAGGCGAAAGCGAAATCATTGCCCTTGCAGGTTTTGCAGGCGGACAGCGTTTTGTCGCCGACAAGTCCTTGTCGCGCAAGGTCGTCAATGTCTACCAGCAACGTGTTGCCTGCAAATGCCGACGGCGAGGCGTAGGGAGAATTGACAAAGTCGGCAGGCGTGACAGGCAGTATTTGCCAATACTTTTGCCCCGACGCTTTCAAAAACTCCACAAACCTGTCCACGTCGCCCAACGTTCCCACACCCGAGCAGGACGGCAAAGACGTTATGTGCAGCAGTATTCCGCTAGCTTTCATCGCACACCTCCGTCGGCAGCAAACATTGCAATGCCGACAAGTTGCCGCAGTAAGTATCGGATGTCTGACTAAAAACGCAAAACGGGTTTTGTTTGCGACGCTAAACATCGGAAAAATCGCACGGCAACCTTTATTAAATATATTTACTTATATATTGTACCAAATAACACCGTCAAAAGCAACGGCTTTGACTAAAAGTTTGTCAAAATGTGCATTTTACCGACACTTTGCCCGATTTTGACTGCCTTCTCCCACTCAATCACTAACACAATACTGCGATTTTTGCCGTTATACAAACAATATACCGAACATATACGCAACATTTCCACCACTAATTTTGTCTTGAAGCGGATAAACAAAAAACCCACCGCTTTACCGCAGTTCTCATTAGGAGCTTTGGGTACAAGCGCAGGGTTTGAAGTCAGGCTCGGCATTATGCCATGCACATTTTCTTGCCGATGTCGGGTTAAAACATAAAGGAAGTCAGATATAAATCAAACTTCCTTTTCCGTTTCTATTAAGTTGTGTTGGATAGTGTAAAACTCGCTGCAAAACGTATGATTTAACACATTTAATAACATTTATTTATTTTTATTGTCCGATTCATTGTCGGGATTTTGATATGCGTGATCTTCTACATACGCCATCATACGGTTATACAACACAACATAAAAAAGTACTGCAAGTAAACCGCCAACTGCGCCCAAAATCAAAAACATATCATTGTCTCGCGTTTTTAACGTCAGCAATACCATAATACCAATCCACGCTACGACGCATAAAACAATCGTTGCAATATGTTCGCGCAACCACTTCTTCTTAAAAAACGTAATTTTCTCTTTCAGTGTAAAAGTGCTGTTGTTTAGCGCGGTAACGAGATTATCGTCGGCGACTTTCTTAAATTCTTCCGCTCCAAGCCGTTCTCCGATTATAAGTTCGTTGATAGTTACACCGAATTCTTTTGACAGTAGCGACAGCATTTCAACATCGGGCATATAGTTACCGTTTTCCCAACGCGAAACGGTTTTGTTAGTTACGCCGAGTTTCTCTCCGAGTTGCCCCTGCGTCATGCCTTTTTCTTTCCGCAGGACTGCCATAAATTTTCCTATTTTTACTTGATCCATTCGATTCACCTCGAAGAAAATTATAGCATACTTTTCGTAAAATGCTTTCCCGTAAACAGCGAATGTATTACCCACAAACAGCGAAACATATTCTTTTTGTTACCCTACGGCGTTATTTGTGCAAATCCACCAACGCTTAATCCAATACGACGCTCTTTTTCTTTCCGTTTTTCTTTCGGGGATACTCTCTTATACGGGTGACGAAATCGAGATTGATTATTTCTTTTTCGCCGGAATTTTTCTCAATAATCATAGCACCGTCGTCAATTTCCTTTATTACGCCCTGTATGTTACTG
>CAKQXG010000102.1 GCA_934281515.1 uncultured Clostridia bacterium
TCCGCCACTAAGTGTATTGCTACACTCCGTTCGACTTGCATGTGTTAAGCACGCCGCCAGCGTTCGTCCTGAGCCAGGATCAAACTCTTTAGTTTAATCTGACTATGTTAACTTTTGGTTGAGCTTATCTCAACCGCTGGCTAAAATCCTTAAAATTGACTGTGTTTCAATTCTTCTTACTATTCTGTTGTCAAGCTTCGCGCTGTTGTTTTTCAACAGCCTATTTATAGTACCACAACCACTTTTTTTCGTCAACTGTTTGACACAACTTTTTTTAAAAAAATTGACATTTTTTTGCAAATTTCTCTCAAACAGTGTCACAATTCGTCGACGAGTATCAAGTTATCGTGTTGCTACGCTTTTTTGTGCAGTTTGAGCTTTTTTGCCTCGGCTTCGGCTTGCGCCATGGCCGCTTCTTCTTCCTGACGGCGAACCAAATCCTCGTAGTACTCGGAATTTGACATAACTTCCTTGTCGTACAAATGACATGCCACGTAGTGACCGTCGCCGACATCCAACCACTTGGGGCAAGCCACCTTGCACGCCGCCATACACTGCTTGCAACGTGTGTGGAATTTGCATCCCGCAGGCGGATTGGCAGGGGACGGAATGTCGCCCTCAAGCACGATACGCTTGATCTTGGTGTCGGGATCGGGGATTGGTATCGCCGAAAATAGCGCCCTGGTGTAGGGATGCAGCGGTTCGGCAAACAAGTCCTTTTTGCTGCCGTACTCTACCATGTTGCCCAAATACATAACGCCCACTTCGTCGGAGATGTGTTCCACTACCGACAAATCGTGCGAAATGAAAATGTAGGACAAATGCTCCGACTCCTGCAAGTCCTTAAACAAGTTGATGATTTGCGCCTGTATGGACACGTCAAGCGCGCTGACAGGTTCGTCGCAAATGACAAGTTTGGGTTTGAGTGCAAGTGCCTTGGCAATGCAAATACGCTGACGTTGACCGCCACTGAACTCGTGCGGATAGCGATCGAAGTAATGCGGTTGCAGACCGCACTTCGTCATGATGTCTACGACATAGTCCTTGTACTGTTCGGGCGGAACAATGCCGTGTACCTTGACCGCTTCGCCGACAATTTCGCCAACCGTCATACGGGGCGACAACGACGAATACGGGTCCTGGAATATCATCTGGAAGTTGGGGCGCAACTTGCGCAACGCTTCGCCTTTAAGCTTTTCTATATGTACGCCGTCGAAGATGATTTCGCCGTCGGTAGGCTCGTACAAGCGCAAAATCGTGCGTCCTAGCGTCGTTTTGCCGCAGCCGGACTCTCCCACGATACCGATTGTTTTGCCCTCTTTAAGCTTAAACGAAACGCCGTCTACCGCTTTGAGATATATGGTATTCTTTTTGAAAAAACTCTTGGAAATAGGAAAGTACTCTTTGAGATTGTTTACTTCCAAAATGTACTTTTCGCCGTTGGCGGCGTGTGTAGTTGTGTTGTCAGTCATTGTCGACACGCTCCTTCAACGCAAGATAGCACGACACGAAGTGTGTCGGCGAAACCTGTACCATCGGCGGATACTCGCCTTTACAAATGTTGCACTTCATGTTGCATCTGTCTTTGAAGTAGCAACACGTAGGCATGTTGATCGGGTTGGGTACGTTGCCCGGAATGCTGTACAAACGATCGATATCTTTGCCGACGACGGGCTTGCTCTTTTGCAAACCGATGGTATAGGGGTGCATCGGATTCTTAAAAATCTCCTGCACGGTGCCTTTTTCCACCACTCTGCCTGCGTACATAACAACAACGTAGTCCACCATTTCGGCAATGACGCCCAAGTCGTGTGTGATAAGCATGATACTGCCGCTGATTTTTTGTTTGACGTCGCGCAACAAGTCAAGTATTTGTGCCTGTATGGTGACGTCCAACGCCGTCGTAGGCTCATCCGCAATGATCAATTTGGGATTGCAGCACAATGCCATTGCAATCATAACGCGCTGACGCATACCGCCGGACAATTCGTGCGGATAGCAGCCGTACACATGCTCCGGCATGGCGATACCTACCAAACGCAACATTTCCAGACTCTTTTGTTTGGCAAGTTCCTTGTCGGCTCCGTCGACGTGCAACAGCGTTACCTCATCCAACTGGTTGCCGATAGTAAACACGGGATTAAGCGACGTCATCGGCTCCTGGAAAATCATACTGATTTCGCTGCCACGGATACGCGACATCTCTTTGACGGGCATTTTTGCAACGTCGACGACTTCTTCGTATTCCTCGAATATCGTTTTGAAACGAGGTTTACCCTTGCCGTCCACAGCCTGACGAGTCACTTCGTTGCCTTGCTCGTCGGTGACCGTTTCCATAATCGGCTCGGTGCCGACAGGCGTTTTGACAGTGGATGCAAACCTGATGCTGCCGCTTACAATCTGTCCCATAGGGCCTTGTACAAGCTGCATAAGGGACAGACTTGTAACCGACTTGCCGCAGCCCGACTCGCCGACCACGCCCACTATCGAATGCTTGGGAATGTCGAACGAAACGCCGTTGACAGCCTTGACAATGCCATTGTCGGTGTAAAAATAAGTGTGCAGATCGTCAAACTCCACAATGTTGTCGGGGTTTTTCATCTGCGTCAGATAGTCGGCGCGAGTGTATGCCGCGCGACGCTTTGCCAACGCTTTGATTTGTTGAGCGTTGGACCTTGCAATATCGCGCGACTCGGCGGCGGTGATATAGTGTCCTTTTTGATTTTTTTCTGCCATAGTGTTACCTCATTGCCTTGGGGTCGTAGGCATCACGCAGTCCGTCACCTACAAAGTTGAATGCCAACACCGCTAAAATGATGCAAATGCCGGGCGCAACCCACAAGTTGGGATACAATCGCAATGCAGTGTTGTTTGCCGCCGCATTGATCATGTTGCCCCACGTCGCGTACTGCATGGGCAAACCGATTCCCAAATAGCCAAGCGTTGCTTCGGTAAGAATGATGCCGCCCAATCCCAACGTCATAGACACAATCAGTTGAGGCATTACGTTGGGGATAAGATGCTTGAATATTTTGCGCGATATAGGCAAACCGCTGGCTTCGGCACTGAGCATAAAGTCTTGCTCGCGCAACATAAGTATTTGTCCGCGTACCAGTCTTGCGGTACCTGCCCAGCCGAACAACGTCAACATTGCCATCATTACATACAGTTTGGCAGGACCCGTCACGTTGCGCGCGTCCAACGCCACGCCGATAATCATCATCATGGGCAATGTCGGCACGCAGTTGAATATATCAACCACACGCATGATAATTTGGTCTACCCACTTGCCGAAGTAGCCGGCAAGTCCGCCCAGGATTACGCCAAGGATCGTTTCGAGAATGATTACGACAAATCCGACGGTAAGCGACACTCTGCCGCCGTACATCAGACGAGAAAAGACGTCGTAGCCCTTGTCGTCGGTACCAAGCAAGTGAGTTGCCGACGGTTTGAGGTAGTTGGACGGCTCGGAGTACTTGACAATGTACACCGGCATATCGCCGTAAGTAGGCTCTTCCACAAGGGTTGCGTACTCTTCCGTCACCTTTTGCGAGTTGTCGGCCTGATCCTCCTTCCAGATGCAATCGAAAGGCAAGAAAGGTCCGAGGAAAGAAAACACAAACAGTGCAATCAGTATTATAAGACCGGTCATAGACAGCTTGCTGCGGAAGAACCGCTTGACAACTATCATGCCGGGGCTTAGCGTACGCCCGGTAATCTCTTCGGTTGTTACTTCGCCCGCATCTTCTTCGTAGGGGTCAAAGGCTTTTTCGTCGCTTAAAGCGCATTTCAATGCGTCGTTTTGTTCCTCGACGATTCCCACGACCGTTTGTTCGTCGGACAGCAAAGTGTCGGTAGGATTGTCTGTCAACATATTGTCTTTGTTAAATTCCATACCTTCACTCCTTATCGACCGAGTTTAACGCGCGGATCGACGATACCGTACATCAAATCGCTGAACAACGTGCCTACAACGGTAAGCACTGCAATAAACATATTGTAGCCCATGATAAACGGCACGTCGCCGACGACAAGAGCGTCGTAGGCAAGTTTACCTATACCGGGGATACTGAACACCGTTTCCGTAATCATTGCGCCGCCGAACAAACTGGGCAAAATACCCGCCATCATGGTGACAAGAGGTATCATCGTGTTGCGGAAAACGTGTTTGTAGATAACTTTGTTTTCGCTAAGTCCCTTGGCACGCGCGGTACGCACGTAGTCCGCCTTCAACGCTTCCAGCGTGTTTGTACGTGTGTAACGCATTAACGAACCGATACTAAGTATTACCAGCACGGACATGGGCAGCACCATGTGCCACAACATGTCGCCCGTACGTTGCAACCACGAAGCGTCCTTGGGCAGCGACGCCGACACCAGTCCGCCGACTTCGAACCAACCTAGTCGCACGGCAAACAAACGAATAAACAGCGCACCCAAAAAGAAGGTGGGCAAGCTGATACCGATCATGGCAAGCACCGTCACGGTGTAGTCCAGCACGCCGTATTGGTGAGTGGCCGCCTTGATGCCCAAAGGTATGGCAATGGCAAATTGCAATATGGTCGCGATAAAGGCAATGGCAAAGGATATGCCCATATTTTGGAAAATAACCGTTTGAACGGGCTTTTTGTACTTAAACGACATACCGAGGTCGCCTTTAAGCATGTTGCCCAGCCAGCCGAAGTAGCCCTGTATGATGGCAACAAACTTGTCCCAGCCGTTTGCCACATTGTACTTGACCGAAACGTTTATTTTCTCACCGCCGTCGGTAGTAAACACCATTTGACGAATCAAGGACAAGTCGGCTTTGTTTTCTTCCGTTTCGACAACTTCGAACACACCGCTTTCTTTAAGTTCCAACACTTCGTCAAGCGTGATAACTTTGTCCGAGGAGCCGTCCTCCTTGTCGCCGGCAGGATCTTCCGCATTGTTGGCGCCGCGAAGGGTCACTTTGTAAATTTTGTATGTACAATTTGTGCCTTCGTCGTTGGCCTCCAACACGACGCGCAGATTGTGCGTACCATCGTAGCTACCCTTGTACCAATCGAGATAGGACTCGCTGCCGGGGACAACGTGACTTTCGTAGGTGTCCTGCTTGGTATTTTTGGTAAAAGTAGTACCCTTGTATTGACTGCCGTCACCGAGCGTTATTTTTAGGTAAGCGTCGGGCATGGCAAGACCGTACAATTCCTTGATACGATCCACGTCCTCCTGCGTCATGGTACCTTGTGATACCGCCGATGAATATTGATTGTCTACGTAGTCCGTAGGCATCATGCGTGCAAGAGCATAGATAATTACCGACACTCCGAAAAGAATGAGTATCGACAACAACAATCTCTTGACAATATACTTTATCATGTCCATAGTGATTTGTCCTGTGTTGTACGGGCAACGCAAAATGCGCGCCTTGTTTCAACGGCCGATGAGGGGAGCAAAAGTCCCCTCATTGACAATCGTTTTTTTTGTAAAGTTTGAGGCTGTAAATGCTGCTTAGTTGTACTCTACTTCCCAAATACGCGACAACAAGCCGTTGTAGGGAGTAAGGTCGGCAGCCGAAGTCATGGAGCTACGTTTGAGAATGGTCTTGTTGAACGCCGAGATGTCGTTTCTTTGGTAGGTGGGGAATTCCACCGCAAGTTCCATAATCTTGTCCAACGCCTGCGCATAGATGTCTTCGCGATCTTCCTGAACGTTGGTTTTTCTACCCTCGTCGATAAGGTCGCTCAAATCCTGCACGATTTGCCATTCGGTCGAGTAAACCTTGTCTTTCAAAGTACCTTTGATGTAGGAGTAGCCCCAGTTGCTTGTGGAGCTGGCCTTGCTGTCCTTGTGATAGATTTGGTACATGTCGGGGTCTACCGTGGACGACCAAGCGGCTGCCCATACGGCAAGTTTGCCCGTAGACAAATCGGACAAAGCCGTTTGCGAAGTTACGACCTGTACGTCAAAGCCGTGAGCATTGAGCAACTGCATTGCGTCGAGGAACATCTTGTATGCGGGGTGGTCGGTAGAACCGCCGGCAATGGTAAACTTATAGTTAAGTTTGTCGGTACCCCAACCCGTGATCTCCTTTTGATAGACGCCGTTGACAAGTCGGTACCCTGCATCATAAACCATTCGTTCAATTTCGCCGCCCGTGTGGTCGTATCTGTAATCCAGACCCTTTACAGGATCGACATATGCAGACTTGACTTCGTCGGGATACGCCCAGCTGGCCTTGGATATGGGACGATAGATGATTTCGGCAAGACCGCCCTTGTAGTAGTCGTTGACGATGGTACTGGTGTTGAAAGCCTTCATGATTGCGCGACGAACGGTGATGTCAGGCACAAAACGGGGATTGATACCCACGTAGCCGTAGCCGTTGGTCATAGTTTTGGCGTAATCGAGGTAGTCTTTTTCGATCAAAGCGTCTATGTTTTCCTGAACTGCGTTAGGCTCGCCGAAGTCTATGTCGCGATTCATCAATGCGCCGATAATCTGGTCGGTTTCGACAACCTTGTATTGAATGTACTTGATTTTGGCGTTGCTCAGCTCTTTGCCGACGGTGTGGAAATACGGGTTACGTTCGTAGTACACCATGTTGTTGCTGAAAAACGTGCTTGCGCTTACCTTGGTTTGGTCACCTTGGGCGTTGGAAGCCATGTATGCGCCTGCGCCTACGGGCAAACCGACCTTTTCGGGGGCGTTGATAACTTCGTTCATAAATGTGATGTTACCGAACTCCAAACCGAATTCCGTTTTGCCGTTGAACGCTTTGATGTAGTCTTTGCCATTCCAATTGTGCGTGGAGTAGTAATGCATCGGTGACACGGTGAAGGAGAAGTTGTAGATTGCCTTCGGGTCGATATCGTTGATACGAATGCACAATACGTCATAGGTGCCGTCAAGAGATTTGCCCTTGAAGTCGGTAACTTTCTTTGTTGTGATACCTTTGATGTGATCTACTCTTTGAAGGTCGGGATCGGAAAAGTACTCACTCTTAGCCTCGGCAGCGAACAATTCGGAGATGGTAGCCGCCGTGCCCCAATTGCTGACAACGCTGGAAAATTGGTCAGGCGAAACATCCGTCAACGAAATGTCACCGTTTTCGTCGGTGGGGAAGTAACTCTCCAACACGATGCCGACGCATACTTGTTGCAAAGCGTCACTCTCGCTCATACCGCCGCTTACAAGGGCGTTGAGTTCCGTTTCGATTTGTTCGGAATAGAATTTGTCGGCTGCGTCTTTGTCCAACAGATAGTTGCCGTTCTTGTCCTTGTATATCTTTTCGTCGGCAGTTTTTTGAAGATATTCCGTAATTCCGCAGTCGTTAAGCAAGAATACCTGCCACTTGTAGGTAAATTTGTTGTTATCTTTGTAAGAGTTGATATCGATTGCGTTCCAGTCGGAGTTGAGTTCCTTCTTAAACTCG
>CAKQXG010000103.1 GCA_934281515.1 uncultured Clostridia bacterium
GTTGTAGCCCTCGCCCGTAAGAGGAATCTTGATTGCGCCGAGAATCAGTCCGCACACCACTGCAAACGCAAAAGGCATAAGACCGAAGGGATCGACGACAAACAAGTTTTTCTTTTCGTCCGTAGTGGCAATCTTTTCGGGACTGAGCAAAGCACGTTCGTGCGCCATGTCGGCCTTGACAATCTTGGGCATGAGTTGCACAAACAGCACAACACCTACCACACCGAACGGGTACGCCAATGCGTGACCGAGCGTAACCATGGATTGACCGGCCTCGCTACTGCTTGCTTCCAATGCCGCCGAGTAGCCGGGGGTTGTGGTAAGTGCGCCGGACAACAAGCCTACGGAAAACTCTTTGGCGTTGTCTTGCAACATGCCTTTCATCGCCAACGCAAACAACACTGCCAACAATGCTCCGACCGCAATAATGATGACGCCAAGCAAAACAAATGATTTTGCGTTCTTTTTGAGGTTCTTGAAAAAGTTAGGCCCCGCAATGAAGCCCACCGCGGCGACAAACAATACCAAACCTACGTTTTGAATCATGCTGCCGTAGTACTTGTACAGCAGTGCCGTGGAGTCCTTGATGTACAGACTGCCCAGAACAGGCACGTTTTGCAAGCCGTCTATCGTCGACAAGCAACCGAAGACAATAGCCACCAAAAATACGCCTGCCGTACCGAGATTGATGCCCTTTATCGTGACGCTACCGAGCAAATAGCCAAGCATTGCCACGAGAAACACACCAAACAACAATGCCACTACCGTCGAAAAGCTGATTACTCCGCCGATACCTTTGCTTTGCGTTGCGCAGTACACGCACCAAGCGACAAGTGCAATTGCCAATACGGCAATGATTACAATAGTAGCAATATTTTTGCTACTTTTTTTGTGAGCGACAACGGTTGTTTCACCGCCGACTTTGTCGGTCGTCTGCATTTCGGCAGACGACTGTTCAACTACTTCGTTTGTATTATTCTCTTCCATACTATCCTCTACTGTTTTCTTGCGTAGTCGGGCAAAATCTGCGGCGACAATTTGGTGGGACGAATACCTGCCGAGGCAAGTTCCTTGTCAAAATCTTTGACATGCTGCAATGTCAGCTTGCCAACCTTGACCGTTCTGCTCTTTTGCGCAGCTGATTCGCCTGCGTCCCGACCGAACACAATGACGTCCAGCAAACTGTTGCCCATAAGGCGGTTACGTCCGTGTATGCCGCCTACCGCTTCGCCTGCGACAAACAGGTTGCCTACGGTTGTAGTTTGACAATCGGCTCCGATGTCGATACCGCCGTTTTGGTAGTGCAGCGTCGGGTACACCAGTATCGGCTGTTTGCGGATGTCGATACCGTACTTGCCAAACATACGCAACATTGCGGGAATACGTTTTTCGATTGTGCCTTCGCCGTTGATCAACTCTATCATCGGCGTATCCAGCCACACACCCTGTCCGTCGGTGGTCTTGACGTCGTTGTGACGTACCTTGCACTCTCGTATTATGCTTGCGGCCGTTACGTCACGGGTTTCCAACGAATACACAAAGGGTTGTCCTTGGCTGTTGACAAGCTGTGCGCCCAGGCTACGCACCTTTTCGGTGACCAATGCACCGAATATTTGCGTCGGTTCGGCAACGCCCGTCGGGTGGTACTGCAAAGTGTCGGCATACAACAAATGTGCGCCTGCACGATAGGCAAGTATCAGTCCGTCGGCGGTTGCGCCGTAGTGATTGCTTGTCGGGAAACCTTGGTAATGCAGTCTGCCTGCGCCGCCCGTTGCGATAATCACCGTTTTGGCACGCGCCACAAGAATTTGTTGCGTTTCGAGATTCATCAGCACTGCGCCTGCGGCATTACCGTTACTGTCTTTGACGATTTCTATCGCCGCAGTGAAGTCCACCACGGGAATGCCTCTGTTAAGCACCTCGTCACGCAACGTACGCATGATTTCCGCACCGCTGTAATCCTTGCACGCATGCATACGTTTGCGGCTTGTTCCGCCGCCGTGAGTTGTAATCATGTTGCCGTCGGCGTCCTTGTCAAACATAACGCCTAGATCGCTAAGCCACTTGATTGCGTCGGGAGCTTCGTAAACCAACTTTTTCAACAGTTCCGGCTTGGCGGCAAAGTGTCCGCCACCGAAAGCGTCAAGATAGTGTATGGCAGGGCTGTCGTTGGGCTTGTCGGCTGCTTGTATGCCGCCTTCCGCCATCATTGTGTTGGCGTCGCCTATACGCAACTTGGTTACAATCATCACGTTTGCGCCGTTGGCGTTTGCCGTGATTGCCGCACTTGCGCCTGCGCCGCCACCACCGATTACCAACACGTCTACGTCATAGTCGGGATGAGCAAGGTCGATTTTTTTACCAAGTACTCGTGACTTGCCTTGCAACAGTGTCGCAAGCTCGTGTAACACCTTGTCGCCTTTGTTGGGGCCTACCTGCAACTCTTCGTATGCGCTGTCGATGTAGTCGGGATGATTTTCACGCAAGACGGCGTCCTTGTCGTCTGCCGACATACGCGGATACAGGTTGTTGAGTCGCTCGGCTCGGGTCGCTTCCACCTTGGCAATGGAGGCAAGTTGTTCGTCTGTATATTTGTACATGTGTTTTACCTCCTTTACTTTTCGATGTCGCGATGGTTGTACAGCTCTTTCATCTCGTCGATGGGTTTGCCCATGATGTCTTCCATGATCTTGACAAAGTCGCCGTTGTTTATCTCGGCAACACGCTTGTCAAGATGTTGACACTCGGGGGCAAGATACTTGCCGTACAAACGTCTGGCCAGTTCGGCAACCTGCGGATGGGAAATACCTGCCGGGCAACGAGATGAGCAAATGCCGCACATTACGCAGTCGAAGCTTTCCTCGGCGCACTTCTTGTACTCGCCCCGTTGAGCATAAGCAATGTACTGCATAACGTTGAGTCCTTGCGGACAAGCCTTGGTGCAAGCGTTGCAACCGATACAACTGTAAATTTCGGGATACAGTTGCATCATGATTTGCTCGGTGGGTTTAATTTTGTTGATGTCGTAAACTTGCTTGACAAGGGGGAAGAAAGGCAGTGTGGCAACGTACATACCTTCTTCTACCTGTTGTTGGCAGGCAAGGCAAGTTTTAAGCTCCTGTTTGCCCTTGATACGGTAAAACGTAGCGCACGCACCGCAAAATCCGTTGCGGCAACCGCAACCGCGTATGAGTTGGTAGCCTGCATATTCCATTGCCTTCATGATGGTAAGGCTGGCAGGCACGCTGTACTTTTTACCGAAAAAATACACATTGACAAATTGTTGTTCCATATTACACCTCTAATACTCGTTGGGCAGTTCGTCCAGTTGGTCCATACGGAACACCGGTCCGTCCTTGCAAACGAATTTGTCGCCTACGTTGCAACGTCCGCACTTACCGATACCGCACTTCATGCGCAGTTCCAGCGTGGTGTAAACGCGAGTTTTGGAAAAGCCCAGTTCCAGCAATCCTTGCAGAGTAAACTTGATCATGATGGGCGGTCCGCACAACACTGCCGTCATTGTCGGGTCAAGTCCCAACTCCTTGACGTAAGCAGGTACAAAGCCGACATGTCCGTTCCAACCTTCCTGCGGACGGTCGATGGTAAGGTACACTTCGAAGTTCGGTTCCTTTTCCCACTCGTTGCGGATTTCTTCTATGTCCACAAGATCGTCCTTGCTGCGTGCGCCGTACACAACCACCACTTTGCCGTAATTACTGCGATAGTGACGAACGTAGTTGATGACGCTACGCAAAGGAGCAAGTCCTATGCCGCCTGCGATAAACAACAAGTCGCGCCCTTTGAAGTCTTCGCCCTCTACGGGAAAAGCATGTCCGTAGGGTCCGCGTACGGTGATTTGCTGACCCTCTTCGATACCGTGTATCACTTCGGTTACGCAACCGCACTTCTTGATGCTGAACTCCATAAACTCTTGGTTTGTGGGAGAACTTGTAATACTGAACATGCACTCGCCGACTCCGGGAACAGACACCATGGCGCACTGACCGGGCATATGCTCGAACAGTTTTTTACCGTCGGTACCCACCACTCGGAAGGTTTTTACGTCGGCAGTATCCTTGCGTATATCTGTCACTACGCCGATATTGGGGATAAGATTTTCGTTAATCATGTTTTTGTCCCCCTATCTTTTTGATAACCTTGACGATGTTGAGATGTTGCGGACACTTCTTTACGCAACGACCGCAACCAATGCAACTGTACATGCCGTACTGCGAGGGATAGTACACCAACTTGTGCATAAAGCGTTGACGATAACGTTGCATTTGCGTTGTACGGGGGTTAGCCGCCGCCATTTGGGTAAAATCACTGTACATACAACTGTCCCAACAACGGAAACGAATGATATCCTTGTTTGTGTTGAAATCCCTTATGTCGAAGCATTGGCAAGTCGGGCAAACAAAGGTGCATGCACCGCATCCGAGGCAAGCGCTGCTCAACTCGTCCCACACGGGCAAGTTGAACAATTCGTTGAGGTTTTCGGGTTTGAAGCGGGACAAGTCCAAGTTGGCGAAGGGCAATGCCTTGGCAATCGTTTTGCTTTTCTCGCAAATTGCCATTACCACAGCGTCGTCGCAAGGCTCGGTCAACTCGGCAACAAGCTCAAGAAGTTTGTTGCCTTTGTCGGTGTTGGCGGTAAGATACAATGCCGTTTCGTCCGTCCAACAGGTAATGTCGCCGCCGGGGTTGGTCTGGTCGATACCGAATGTGTTGCAAAAACAACTGTCCTGCGGTTTGCCGCAAGCAAGCGTGCATATGATTGCCGCCTCCCTGCGCAGTTGATAAAAAGTGTCTACAGGCTGTTGCAGAAAAACGTTGTCAAGCACGGTAAACGCCTTGTAGTCGCACGCACGGACGCCAAAAACCACATACGGTTGCATTTTTTTGCGCACGTCTTCGATTGTCAACGTCTTGCCTTCGGTCTTGAACTTCATCATTGTTTCGCTTTGCGGAAAGAACACGTCCTTGGGCGATTTGACCGTTTTAAGCGTGTCGATGTCTACCGTTGCGCCGTCGGTGTAGTAGCCGAAGTTTACTTCTCCGCCTTTGACAACGGGCAGATACAACGACATATTGTCGGCAATCTTTTTGTAAAATGCGTCGAGATTGCTACGTAAAACTTTCAACATCTACTTGCCCTCCTTGTCCGACACTTTGCTCGGATCTACGTCGTCGATGGTGTAGGTGGTCAACGGAGTCTTGCCCTCAGCAACTTCGCCGGCCTGGAAATCGCCGTACATGCTGTCGATATCCTTGATAAACTTGCGATTGAGCAAGTGAAGGGGAATCCTTTGCGGACACACGCGTGAGCACTCGCCACAGTCGGTGCAACGTCCTGCCACGTGAAAAGCACGAATTACATGGAACAGTTGTTCCTCGAAACTGACGTCGTTTGCCTTGGCGGCAACGCCCGACTTGTTGTTGTCAAACACGCACTTGGTACAAGTGCATGCAGGACACACGTTACGGCAAGCGTTGCAACGTATACATTTGCTCAGTTGCGTTTGCCAATATGCGTAACGTTCGTCGGCAGTCATCGCTTCCAGTTTGGCGACCTCGGCAAAACGGTCGTTTGCCGTTTCGCTCATTTCGTTGACAACAATCGTTTCGTCGGCAACAACAAACTTCTTGCCTTTGCAAGACAAGCATTTTTCCAGTAGCAAGCTACCTTTTTCGACAGTTGAAGTACCGTTTGCGGTACTTACTACAGCGTTTTGTCCGTCGTAAGCAACGCCTGTGACGGAAGTAAAGCCTGCGGCTTCGAGCTTGTAGTTGTCAACCTTACCCTGACACTCAACGCCCACCACGTACACATTGTCGCGGTTGACGCGATGTTCCTTAATCAACTCGTTAAGGCTGTATGTGTCGCACGGTTTCAGAAACACCGCCGTCTTACCGGGCTTTTTTCCGATGTTGACAAGGTACTTGCTGAGATTGGCTCCGCAAAACTCGTCATAGACAAATGTCGACAAACTGTCGGGTGTTTCGAATACGGCAGGGCTGGGATCGTAGACAAATTCGCCCTTGGTCCAACCAACCACTCTTGCAACCGTACCGTCGGAGAGTAATTCCCGAGCGCGGTTTACTATCAAATTTTCAAGTTGGCTCATATCTACTCTCCTTTGACGCGAAGATCGGACAGGCGTTTGTTTTCGCCCAATGCCGTCACTTGCGCGACGAAATCGTTCATTACTTGCGAGAACTTGGCACCTTCGGCGGCGGACACCCATTCCACACGGGTACGTTCGCTCTCGATGCCGAGATAGTCAAGAAAACTGAACAGCAATGCCATACGGCGGCGTGTGTAGTAGTTACCTGTTACGTAGTGACAGTCACCGGGGTGGCAACCGCACAAAATGACGCCGTCGGCGCCGCGCTGAAACGCTTTAAGCACAAACGTCGGGTTGACGCGGCATGAGCAAGGCACGCGGATAATCTTGACGTTGGCAGGGTAGGACAGACGGGCGGAACCGGCAAGGTCTGCGCCTGCGTAACTGCACCAATTGCAGCAAAACGCTACTATATTGGGTACAAAAGTTTGATTTTCGTTGTTTTGCGTGTTGGTTGTTACTTCTTGCATATTGCCTCAACCTCCGACAAAATTTGCGACGTGCCGAATCCCGACAAATCCATTGCGCCCGACGGGCAAGTGACCGTACATGCGCCGCAACCCTGACATACCGCAGGATTGACGACGGCGACTCGTCTTGTTTCCGTCTTACCGCCGCCGATACGGAATTCCTTGTCGACATAGGTAATTGCGCCGTATGCGCACACGTTGGCACACTGGCTGCAACCGTTGCACATATTTTCGTCACTGTGAGCCACACACGGATTGGTCTTCAAGTGATCCTTGACAAGCAAACCGATAACCTTTGCGGCGCACGCCGAGGCTTGCGATACCGTTTCGGGGATATCTTTGGGGCCTTGGCACACACCTGCCAGATACACGCCTGCCGTCGGCGACTCCACGGGACGAAGTTTGGGGTGAGACTCGTTGAGGAAGTTGTTTGTGTCGATACTTGCCGTAAGCATTGTCGCAAGTTTGCGCACGGACGGTTCCGGCTCGATTGCCGTAGCAAGCACTACCATGTCGCTGGGGATCGTAACTTGTTCGTTGTCGATAAGATTGCTGCCTTGCACCATCAATTTGCCGTTTTCGGCATACACCTTGCCGACCATGCCCTTGATGTAGTCAACGCCGTACTGCTCCACGGCGCGACGATAAAATTCGTCGTAGTTTTTGCCCGGGCAACGCACGTCGATATAAAACACATGCACTTCGGTGTCGGGGTATTTTTCGCGGATAAGCATTGCGTGCTT
>CAKQXG010000104.1 GCA_934281515.1 uncultured Clostridia bacterium
AAGTGGGACTTGACCTTGTGGGCAAGTATCGGCGTGCTTGTGGGCGGTATTACGGGCGCACTGTTGCTGAACAAAATAAAGGGCAATGCTTCCAAAATAATTTTTGCATTGGTTCTTGTGGCAGGCGGCGTAAGAATGTTGTTTGCGTGAGTTGGCATGCGGTAAAACCTTCGGGTAATCGAGAACGTTGTCAAATCGCGATTTGCAGGTCAGGTTGACGGCAGGCGAAACGTAACGTTGAAGTGTAAGGAGTGGAAATGCAGATATTTTTGTTGATATTGTTCGGATTTTTTGCAGGAATTATCGGCGGTATGGGCATGGGCGGCGGCACGTTGTTGGTGCCGTTGTTGAGTTTTTTGGATATTCCGCAAAAAACGGTGCAGGCGATAAACCTGTTGAGTTTTGTGCCTATGTGTGTGGTCGCGCTTGTGTTGCACTTTAAAAACAAGCTTGTCAAGACGGAAAACATCGGTTGGCTGACGGTGCCTGCCGTGATTTTTGCCGTGGGCGGAGCATTTGTCGCAGGCGGTACGTCAAACAAAGTGTTGCGCATCGTGTTCGGCGCGTTTCTTGTGGCGGTGGGCGTCTGGCAGTTGATTGTGGCAATACGTTTTGTCGTGCGCCAACGCAAAAGCCTTGTTGTAGTACGCTGTGACAACGGACAATTGAAGTGCCGCAAAAAAAGAAAAACAGGTAAAAAGCAAAATGGAAATGTAGGCAAAAAATAGATACGTATAGTAAAAATATGGACATAAAGATACGGAATTATCGGAAATTTTTAAAAAGTTGTAGTAAAGGGGAAGGAAAACTTTTTTCAAAAAGTTTTCCTTCCCCTGTCGTATACTTCAAAAACTCTTGCCAAAAGACATATATTTTGGTAAAATATATCGGTATGAAATATTTGGCATTCGACATTGAAGCGGCAAACGGATATATGCCGTCCAGTATTTGCAGTATAGGGGTGGTGCTGGCCGACGAACACTTTGACATAGTTGAGCGGCGCAACATCTGGATCAACCCCAAAACCAAATACAACCTGAACGGTACCAGGGAGAACGTCGGCATAGACTTGCATCTTGACAAAGCTTTGCTGGACTCTTCGCCGGATTTTTCACAAGTGTATCCCGAAATCAAACGCTTGCTTACAATGCCCGATACGCTTGTTGTCGGTCACGCCGTCGACGCCGACGTCCGCATGCTCAACGCCGCGTGCGACAGGTACGGCTTGCCCGGGATAGACTTCCGTTTTGTGTGTACGCAACTGCTTTTTCGACTGTACAAGGGCGAAAAGGACGTACGCGCACTCAACAAAATCGCTGCAGAACTCGGTATCGGGTTTGTGCAGCACAACAGCGAAGAGGACGCATACATGTCCATGTGCACTTTGCGCTACCTTGTTGCCGACAGCGGACTGACGGTGGACGAATTGCTTGACAAATACAACATTCGCTACGGCACTAACGTCGGTAAACAGCTTACCCGATCGGTATCGCTGGCAGGACAAGTGAGCAAACGGCGCGTTACGCAGGCAGCTTTGTCCGCCATACGCGACTACATGGCTACGTCTCCTGCCAAGGACGATTTGTGGCAAGACAAAGTGTTTGCCGTGGCAAGGTCGCTGGAACTGTCCGACAACATCGAGTTGTGGAATCTTGTCAAGCATATTGCCGAACACGGCGGCAGGTATACAAGCAAACTTGCCAAGTGCAATTTTTACATAAGAGCCGACAAGGCGGCAGGGGTAGACATTCCGCGGGAAAAGCGCGTTGCCGAGCTTGCCGAACAGGGCGCACTGCACGTGGTTGCGGCGCAGGACGTAATGTCGGATAACGTATAACAAATCAAATTACAAAATCATCAAAAGATTTGCGAGGTTAGAAATGAACGTACAACAATTTTTGGCAAAACACGGACAGACAACGGATCGTATCGACGCCGAAACCACGCTTAACGCTTTTCTCTGCGAGATGAAAGCAGGCTTGCACGGGCAAAACTCGTCGGTGCCGATGATTCCGACTTATTTGCAGGACGTGGATTGCAGCAAGATAAAACTTGACAAGAAGATTTTGCTTATCGACGCCGGTGGCACCAACTTCCGTTCGGCTGTCGGTTACTTCGACAAGGACGGCAAGGCGCAGATTGAAGAAATCCGCAAGACGGCTATGCCTGCCATCGACAGAGAACTGACAAAGGAAGAGTTCTACACGCAGATCGCCGACAATGTCAGGTACCTTGCCGACCAAACGGGCGACGTAGGCTTTTGTTTTTCGTACAATGTAGACATGGACAAGGATGTCGACGGCATTGTAAAGGTGTTCAGCAAGGAAGTCAAGGCTCCACAAGTGGTGGGTACGCGCGTCGGCGCCGAAACTCTTGCCGCAATGCGTTTGTACAGCGACAAACCTCGCAAAATCGTTATACTTAACGACACAGTTGCAACATTGCTCGGCGGCATGGCGCAACATCAGCAAGGCTATTGCTCTTACGTCGGGTATATCTATGGCACGGGAACCAACGTTTGTTACATAGAAAACACTGCAAATATCGCAAAGGTGGACGGACTGACCCCGGGATATATGCTCATCAACACCGAAGCAGGCGGTTTCGACAAACTGCCCATGGGCGATTTCGACAAACTTGCCGCCAATCGTACTGCCGCACCAGAAAAACAACGGTTGGAAAAGATGACGTCGGGCAGGTATCTTAGCGACATTATCTACGAAGCAATGCTGGCTGCCGCCGACGAAGGAATGTTTGAAGGCAACGTCGAAGTAAAGGAGTTTGTGCTTAAAGACGTGTCGGCTTTTATCGAGGGCGACAATCTTGCCGGTATGTTCGACCTGCCGCAGGACAAAGCGACAGCAAAGGAAATCTGCACAAGCCTTGTCGACCGTGCGGCGAAAATCGGCGCGATTATGAATGCGGCAATGTGTGTGGCTTCGGCTACGGACAAAACCTTGCCCGTAGGCATCGTGTGCGAGGGTACCACGTTCAACAAACTGCCCGGGTTCCGTTCAGCATTTGAAAAGTATCTTCACACAGTATTGGATCCGCGCGGAATAGCTTTTGAAATACTGCAAGGCAACGAACTGAATCTTGTCGGCACGCTGATGGCGGCACAGATTTTGTAACAACGCGCAAAGCGTTACCGACTACAATGACAAAACTTACCGATAGCGTACAAAAGCCGTATCGTTACTACGGCGGAGAATACAATACGCCCGATATCGACAAACCGTGCGACGTGCGGTTTTGTATGTGTGTGGCTGACAGTTACGAAGTGGGCATGTCCAATTTGGGCGTGCGCATTTTGTATTATCTGTTCAACTCTATCGACAGAGTGGTGTGCGAGCGGTGCTACACGCCCTTTGCCGACTACGAACAATATCTTGCCGACAACCATCTGCCGCTTGCAAGTCTGGAAACGCAAACGCCTCTTGCCGACTTCGACTTTGTCGGGTTTTCCTTGCAGTACGAGATGTGCTACAGTAACGTGTTCCATATGTTGCACCTTGCGGGAATCCCCGTACTTAGCGAGGAACGCGGCGAGGACATGCCGTTTATCGTGGCAGGCGGTCCTTGTACCGTCAACCCCGAGCCGATGTACAAGTACTTCGACTTTTTCTTTGTCGGTGAAGGCGAAACCCCTTGGCGCGAGATAATCCAAGACTACAAAAAAATGCCGCAATGTACCAAAAAGGAGTTTTTAACCTACGTTGACGAGCATTACGAGTGCATTTACGTGCCAAGTTTGCATCCTGCCGTGTACGACGGCGACAAGTGCGTGTCTGCGCCGCAACACAGAGTTTGGCGGAATATCGAAGCCGACCTTAACACTACGTTTACGCCGCAAACGCAACTTGTGCCAAATATGGAGATTGTCCATGACCGCGCCGTTGCAGAATTGTTCCGTGGGTGTGCCAACGGGTGTCGCTTCTGCCAGGCAGGTTTTATCTACCGCCCCGTGCGTGAACGGACTTTGGACAATGCTTACGATTTGTGTGTAAAACTGCTTGAAAGCACAGGTTACGACGAACTGTCGCTAAACAGTTTGTCGACAAGCGATTACAGTCAACTTATGCCCCTACTTGACAAATTGTTGCCTTATGCCGAGGCTCATCACGTGCAACTCAACTTGCCAAGTTTGCGCCTCGACAGTTTTAAGGGACGTATGGCGCAGGGCAACAGAAAGAGTTCGCTGACGTTTGCTCCCGAGGCAGGCACTCAACGACTGCGCAACGTCATCAACAAAAACATCACCGAGGACAACATTTTCGGCACGCTTGCCGACGCTTTCCGAGAGGGGTACACATCGGTAAAACTGTACTTTATGCTGGGGTTGCCTACGGAAACGATGGAGGACATCGAAGGCATTGTCGACCTTGCCGTGCGTATCAAACAACTGTACCGTACAGTACGCAAGGGCGGCAGAGACTGCAAAATTGCCGTGTCTACGTCGACATTTATACCTAAGCCTTTTACGCCGTTCCAGTGGTGCGCCTTTGCTGGTCGTGACGACATTGTCGCCAAGCAAAAATACCTTACCGAGTCATTGCGTAGCAAGGGTATCGGTTTTAGCTACGTCGACTACGATTGCAGTGAGCTTGAAGCCGTGCTTGCCCGTGGCGGACGGAGCATTGCCGACGCTATGTATCTTGCATACAAGGACGGCGCACGCTTTGACGCATGGAGCGAGTACTTCGATTACAGTCACTACACCAAGGCGTTTGCCGAGACCGGCGTGGACATAAGCAAGATTGTCGGCGCATACGGGCTTGACGAAGTGTTGCCGTGGGACTTTGTCGATGTCGGCGTTACCAAGCAGTACTTCAAGTCGGAGTACAACAAGGCAATGAATGCCGCGACTACGCCGTCGTGCAACAAGCAGTGCAACGGATGCGGACTTAAAAAATACGGCTACTGTCGGACGACAGAAGGGAACAGACATCTCAAATGATAGTGCTTAAATTTACCAAAACTTCAACTTCGGCGTTGGCGGCTCACGTCGACACTTTGCGGGCGGTGACATATCTTGTGCGCCGTGCCGACATAGATGTTGCGTATTCGCAAGGGTTCAATCCGCACATGGAGCTGGGCTTTTCGCCGCCGCTGCCATTGGGCGTGGAAAGTTACGCAGAGTACGTATCGCTGAAAGCCGACATGGTCGACAACGTAGCGGAGCGTGCCGACAAGGTGTGTCCGAAGGGTATGCATGTGGTGCGCGCATGGGACGTACAAATTAACCTTGCCGCCAGGATAAACCGCGCCCGATACACGGTGCATGCAAACGGTATAGGTAACGTTGCGCAACAAATACTTGCACCAAACTACACAATAAGTTACCTTGAAAAGGGTGAAGTGGTACACAAGGACGTTTCGGCACGTATTTTCGGCGCAAGCAGGATAGATGACGATACTGCCGAGTTTACATTGGCTGTCGGCAACGAAAACCTGCGCCCCGACAGACTTGTGCTGTCGCTTATGTCGGCAAACGGATTGAACGGCGACTACGGTATTGTCAAGACCAACGCCTATGTCGACGAAACCGACGTTGACGAGTATCTGGACAAACTGGCGGCACAAAAACAATAGATGCAAAGAGGTTGATATGAGCAATAAAACATTTGTTTTGTACAATTGCAACCTTGTCAAGGTGCAACGTAACTGCGAAATCGAGCATTGTTGCGTGTATGTCGAAGACGGCATAATCAAGCAAATCGGTGCCGACGTCAATGCGCCGCTTGACATACCGTACATAGATATGAAGGGCGGCTATGTTTGCCCGGGACTGGTCAATCTGCATGTGCATTTGTTCGGTAGCGGACAGCCAAGCAAGATTTTGAGCGGCGGCAAAATGCAGCAAGCCGTATTGAAGTTTATCCGCACTGCGCCGGGGCAAAAAGTGCTTGACAGTCTTGTCGCAAAGGGTGCACGCACACAACTGATGAGCGGTTGCACGACAATTCGCACGGTTGGCGACTTTTGTTACAGCGATGTTCGTATACGCGACAAAGTTAATCTCGGCGTTGCGGCAGGACCGCGCATGTTGGTCAGCGGACCGGCAATCACTGCAGTGGGCGGACACGGCGACGGCACCTTTTCCGTTACATCCGACGACCCCGAACAATTGCGCGAACTTGTGCGGCAGAACGTCGCCCACGGAGTGGACTTTATCAAGATTTGCGTGACGGGCGGCGTTATGGACGCTACTCGTCTCGGCGAACCGGGCGAAGTCAAGATGACGTTCGATCAAACCTACGCCGTGTGTAACGAAGCCCATTCGCTAGGCAAGATTGTTGCCAGTCATACCGAAAGCGAAGCCGGCGTCAAAATTGCCGTTGCCGCAGGCGTGGACACCATCGAGCACGGAGCCGACTTTACCGACGACGACATACGCAACATGATCGGCAAGGGCAGCAAAGTTGTGGCGACCTTTTCGCCTGCCGTACCCCTTGCCAATTTGCCTGCCAAGGTGACCAAATTAGACGACACGGCGACATTCAACACCCGGGTACTGTTGGACAAAATGACATTCGGCGCACAACGTTGCGTGCGCTACGGAGTCACTCTCGGCATGGGTACCGACTCTTCCTGCCCGTTTGTAACGCAGTACGCAATGCCCGACGAAGTTGCTATGTTCGCCAAACACGTTAGCGTGACCAATGCGTACGCGCTTACCGTTGCAACCAAGGTAAATGCCGAAATAGCGGGTCTCGGGGACATGACAGGTACGTTGGAAGTTGGCAAATCTGCCGACTTTATTGTGATGAAAGACAACCCCGTAGACGACCTTACGGCGCTGAAACGTCTGACAATGGTGTGTTGCCGCGGTGTAATCTACAACAAACCGCACTTTGCGCACAAACGCAAAATTGACCGTGCCTTGCGCAAACTAATCTGACTGAAAATGACGCTTTGCAACATTAAACATGTCAAAGCGTCATTTTACAAACATTAAAGTGTGCACATTTGTACACATGTCAATACGAGGTGTATATGTACAAAACAATTTTGCCGAGCGAACTGGCAAACTATTCGCAATACAAGTGGTTTGGCACGTTTGCCAATCCTTGCTACGGTTTCAATGTCAAGACGGATGTGTCGGCGGTGGTGAATTATTCCAAGCGCACGCATACCAAGTTTTTTGTCAACGTGCTGTACCTTGTCACCAAGGCACTGAACAGTATCGAGGCATTTCGTATGCGGCAGGTCGGTGACGAAATGCGCCTGTACGACGTAATCAATCCTACATTTACCGTCATGACCGACAACGGACAGTTTGAAAACGCCGGTTTCAAAATGGTTGACGATTACAAAGGCTTTT
>CAKQXG010000105.1 GCA_934281515.1 uncultured Clostridia bacterium
AACTGAAAGACGCTATCCCCCGTCAGATGTTCGAGATACCCATTCAGGCGGCGATCGGTAGCAAGATCATCGCAAGAGAAACCGTCAAGGCTCTGCGCAAGGACGTGCTTGCCAAGTGCTACGGCGGCGACATAACGCGCAAAAAGAAACTGTTGGAAAAGCAGAAAGAAGGTAAAAAGCGCATGCGCCAGGTAGGTAGCGTGTCCGTGCCGAGCGAAGCCTTTATGTCGATATTGAAGATTGACGATTGATTTTCGGGTCGGTAATAAACTCGAAACCTTTTCGGTAAAGATTTTTACAAATCGGAAAGTGCTGTTCAATTACGTGCAACTCTCTAAAGAATACAACAAAAACATGTCGCAAAACTACTCAATATACGTACATATACCTTTTTGCAAGGCGCGGTGCAGTTACTGCGCCTTTTCATCAAACACAGATTTCGGACTGCAACAAGCGTATTTCGACAAACTGTTTGCAGAGATCGACGGAGCAAACAAACCCGAAACGCACATTTCGACGGTATTTTTGGGCGGCGGTACGCCTAGTGCGGTGGACGATGGTTATTTGATTGCGCTGTTTGACAAACTGCGGCAGCACTTTGATTTTTCGTCGGACTGCGAAATTACTTGCGAAGTCAACCCCGAAAGCGGAACACGGAACAAACTGCGCCTGCTTGCAGACATGGGTGTAAACAGGGTTAGTTTCGGACTGCAATCCATGAACGACGAGACCTTGCGCAAAATCGGCCGACTGCACACGGCGAGGGGCTTCCTGCAAGCGGTGGACAACGCAAAAAAAGTCGGCATAGACAACGTCAACGCCGACATAATATTGGGATTGCCCGAAAGTAACGAAAGCTTTATGCAAACCGTCGAAAACGTATGCGAGTTGCCGCTTACACACGTATCGATGTACGCGTTGGAACTGTACCCCGAAACGCCGCTGTGGCAACGTCGCAACGAGTGTACAACCGACCCCGACCGACTAGCCGATTTGTACGACATGGCGGTAGAGCGGCTTGCCAAGGGCGGTTTTGCACGTTACGAAACAAGCAACTTCGCGCGCGACGGCAAGCAATGCAGACACAATCTCAACTACTGGCGAGAGGGACGCTACTACGGCTTCGGTGCCTCGGCAAGCGGCTTTGTCTGCGATACGCGGTACACCGACGTGCGCGATATCAACGGCTACATTGCGGCGGACAACCTGCGTGAAGAGGAGCAGACCGTAAGTCGTGACGAGCAAGCCAATGAGTATGTAATGCTGGCACTGCGCCTGACCGAAGGAGTTTGCCTTACAACGTTTACCGAGCGCTACGGCAGCGACTTCTGGCAGTACTTCGCCAATGCAAGGCAATTGCAGTCACGAGGCTTTCTGCAACAGGTCGGCGACAGCGTGACAATTCCCGATGACAAAGTGTATGTAGCCAACTCGATACTGGCAGAGTTGCTGAATATTTAAATCATAAAAAAACGTCTCGGCAATAGTAGTCGAGACGTAATTTTCAGTTGTCACACAGACGGTGAATTAGTCTTGTTTGTTGCTTGTTCTGATGCAACGGGTGCAAAGATATTCGGTGGATTCCTTTCCGTCAATGACCACCTTTACCTTTTGCAAATTGGCACTGTATGTCTTGGGAGTCTTTCTGTTGGAGTGAGACACCTTGTTTCCGGACATCTTGCCTTTACCGCAAATAGCGCATACCTTGGACATATTAACACCTCCGTGGTGGGTAAAATTTTGTTTGCTGTTTTTTCACGCCTACTTATAATAACATTTATTGTCCGTTTTGGCAAGCAAATACAGACAAAATTTTTGACAAATAGCAAAAAATAGCGAAAAAAGTTATTTCCGTTTGATATATAGTGTAAAATTACTTGAAATATTTTGCATTTTGCTGTAAAATAATATAGCACCTTTTTACTAGGAGGAAAAGCGAATGGCATTACGCACTAGAAATTCGTACGGTACGATAGCCGTTTCCGACGACGTCATAGCGTCGTTGGCAGGACACTTCGCAGTGGAGTGTTACGGCGTGGTAGAAATGGTACCTTTCGGCTTTTCCGACTCGTTCAGTGATTTGTTCAAACGCAACGGCAAAAGTCGCGGTGTACGCGTCGCCACCAAAGGGGACAGGATCTACGTAGATCTGTTTGTAAAAATTAAATACGGCTTGCCCGTATCGGCAGTGTCCTCCAGTTTGAAAAACACCGTCAAGTACGGATTGGAACACTTTACGGGTATGATAGTGGACAGCATCGACGTCCACGTCGTAGGTGTCAAACTTTAATTTTTACAATTCGCAAGAGGTAATCATGTCTTCTGCTAAATCTAATACAACGCACATCACCCCTTCGGTAATGAAACGTATGTTTATTGCCGGCGGCAAAATGCTTGAAGTAAACAAAGCGCAAGTCGACGCGCTTAACGTATTTCCCGTTCCCGACGGAGACACAGGCACAAATATGTCGCTGACAATGATGTCTGCCGTCAAGGAAATTAACTCCGTTTCTACTACGTCCATGTCGGACTTTGCAGACAAACTTGCCAAAGGCGCACTTCGCGGCGCACGCGGTAACAGCGGCGTAATACTGTCGCAGATACTTAAAGGTTTCAGCAATGTGATCGGAACAAAAGACGAGTGCGACGCCAAGCAATTTGCCAAGGGACTTCGCGAGGGTGCCGAAATGGCATACCGCGCCGTAAGTAAACCCAAGGAAGGCACCATTCTTACCGTTATCCGTTATATGGCGGACGAGGCGGTGGACCAAGCCAAACGTACCAACAGTATCGAAAAGTTGATGAACGCCACCCTTGCCAAGGGTGAAGAAATTCTTGCGCAAACGCCCGACATGCTTGACGTACTCAAACGCGCAGGCGTTGTAGACAGCGGTGGATTCGGACTTATCACTATGTTTAAGGGACTTATCATGGGTTACCTTGACCAGGAAGTCTCCGGCGCGGAAGAGTATACCACACCCGAAGCCAAGCCCGGCAAAACGGACAGCATTTTCCCCGACGACAACGAGCTTGTAGTGGACTATGAATCTCTCGGCGAATTGGACTTCGGATATTGCACAGAGTTCTTTATTATCAACATCAAACCCAAGACAACCCTTACGGACATCGACAAGTTGCGCGACTATCTCAACGATATCGGCAACAGCGTAATTTGTATCGGCGACCTGTCGCTTGTCAAGGTTCACGTACACACCAACAACCCCGGCAAGGCATTAAGCAAGGCTTTGCAACTAGGCGAGCTGGACAAGGTAAAGATTGAAAACATGATGGAACAAAACCGTCAACTTCGCGCCAAGTACGAAGCGGAACGCAAGCCTATCGGCATCTTGGCAGTATGCGCAGGCGACGGATTTGCCGCAATCTTCAAAGATTTGCTTGTAGACCAAGTTATCGAGGGCGGACAGACAATGAACCCGTCGGCAGACGACATCGCGCAAGCTTGCAAGAAGATCAACGCGGAAAATATCATCATTCTGCCCAACAACAAAAACATCATTTTGTCGGCAGAACAATCGCGCGTACTTGTGCCTAACCGCAACATTTTCGTACTTCAAACAAAAGATATTCCGCAAGGACTAGCGGCTGTACTCAACTACAACCCCGAAGCAAGCATTGCCGAAAATCTCAAAGAAATGACCAACAGCTTTGTCAACATCGACGCAGGTCAGGTTACCTATGCGGTACGCGACACGCAGATCGGAAAGTTGACCATCAAGAAAGACGACATTATCGGTATCGACAAGGGTGAACTTGTAACGACCGGCACCGACGTGGAAGCCGTTACAACCAACCTTATCGACAGCATGCTGACCGAGGACAAAGAAGTGGTAACTTTGTATTACGGCGCAGACGTCAAGGAAGAGGACGCCGAAGCGTATGTAGACAAACTTGCCGAAACTCATCCCGACATCGAGTTTATTCTTCACTATGGTGGACAACCGCTGTACTACTACGTGTTGAGCGTTGAGTAGTAAGTATTTGCATTAAACAGAGCGTACCTTCAACGGTGCGTTCTTTTTGTTAATGCAAGAGAAGATTGCGATTTGTTTTTAACAATTGCCGACGATAGAGCGGTCGGCTATTTTTGATTAGGATATACGAAGATAAGTTAAGATTTAAAACTATGTATCGGACGTATTTAAAGTGGAGTTTCTCAATTTAATGCGTATTTCTGTACAATGGTCTCCAGAAGTCAATTTGGATAATATTATCGCTATTTGAAAGCAAATCAGAGTACTATGTCACACATAGTACTCTTTATTTCGGCATTTTTTGCTATGGTTTACCCGCTTGGTAAACAAATTCTTTGACATTGCAATTTTGTAGGTGGTTAATACGGGCGTTCAGACGCTTGTTTGACTTGTAATGCGTTCGGATTTCCGAGCATTTTTGAGCACCTACACGATATCTATAAGCCGAGTTGTTCCTTGGTTTGTACAAAGTTCCCGCCGTCGACAAAGGGGTAAAGAGTGCCGTTGTCGCTTCTTGTAATGCGTTGACGGGCAAACAATTCCTGCTCGTCGATTGCAACGTAGTGTACGTTGTCGGGGCAAACAAACTTGTCTGGCGAATGTTGTTTGTAGCTTGCGGCAAGTGCCTGACCTAATGTCAGACACGGCGCGTTTCCGCCGGAAACTCCGTTAGGCAACAATCCGTAGTAGTGCGCGACAAATACATCGCTCGATGTGTAAGCAACGGTAAATGCGTCTGTGTTTCCGCTTTTGTTGCCGACCGTACCTGTCTTTGCGGCGACCTGCATTCCGTTGCATTTCAATTTTTTTGCCGTGCCGATACGTGTATTTTTTACAAGCAGATCTGTCATCAGGTAAGCCGAAGCCTTGTCGTAGATTTGCGTCGACTTACTGTCTGCAGTATACAGTTGCCCGTAGGCGTTACTGATACTTTTGACAAACCTTGTTTTACTAGCTGTGCCGCAGTTGCACAAGGCGGTGTAACAGTGCAGCAAATCGCGTTCGTCCATGCCGCCGTCCACATTGCCCAGCGCAAGCGACAGATCCTGTTTGCCGTCGTATCCCAATGCGGACATGTATCTTTGGGCAATCGGCAACGTAAGCGCGTTCAATGTTTTTACCGCGCCGACATTGCTACTTGACAACACTGCATTTGTCACCGTCGTCCAACCTTTGTAGCCGCTTGCATTGGTCGGACAGTATCCGTTGAAATCGGTCTTTTCGTCAAGTATCGGACTTGCAGGACAGATTTGTTTTTCGCAAAATGCGGGAGTGTACACGGCAATCGGCTTGAGAGTGCTGCCGACCTGCCGCTTGACAAAGCCTTCGCCGCGTATGCAACAAGCCGACACGCCGCCGTTTTTGTCGCATGTCGCAAGGCACATATTTGCAAGCGTTTCATCCGTCTGTCTCGTAACGTCCTTCTCGACGATTTCGCTAAACGCTTTTTGCAGCTCAGATCGGCAATAGGTTTCTATCACAAAGCCGCCCTGCATAACCTGCCGTTCGGACATATTAAGTAAACTTGCAGCTTCCTTCAATGCAAAGTAGGTGTACCCCTTGATGTCGCAACCCGTTCGGGGGCAACATTCTATCGATTCGTCCTGTGCTGCAAGCAAGGTTTGTTCGTCAATGATTCCTTGCTTGTGCATAATGTCAAGTACAAGGTTACGACGAGTACGGCATTTGTCTACGTCCTTGTCGGGTGCGTATACGTTTGGAGCCTTTATCATACCTGCAAGTATTGCCGCCTGTCCGACAGTAAGGTCTGCCGCCGACTTGCCGAAGTATACGTTTGCCGCCGTTTCTACGCCGTAGGCATTGCGCCCGAAGTATATGGTGTTAAGGTACATTTCCAGTATCTCTTGCTTGCTGTAATTACGTTCCAACTCGCGCGCCAACAACATTTCGTTGATTTTACGCTTGTATGTTTTGTCGCCCGTCAGGTGCGTGTTTTTGACAAGTTGTTGTGTAATGGTGCTTGCGCCTTCCTTTTTGCTGCCGCTTGTAAAGTTGTGCAATGCCGCCGCACCTACGCGCAAAAGATCCACTCCGCCGTGAGTAAAGAACCGCTTGTCCTCAACCGAAACAAACGCCATGTACACGTACTCGGGCAATGCCGCAAGGGGAATTTGTTTCTTTTGTCCGTAGGTGGTGGACTCGCACAACACTTGTCCGTCGCAGTCAAGGAAAGTTGCGCTGCCATACACAGCCTGAAGTCTGGCAGGGTCGTAAGCAACGTATTCGTCGCTGTTTTGCCAATGAGCGAACGCAGCAACGCCTGCCACAACAGACAGTACTACGACAGCGCATAGTATTACCGATACAGTTTTGACGATTTTAGTTTTCATCACAAAAATATTGTCTGCAATTTGCCGACTTTTATTTGATTTTCCTTGAAAAAAATCCGAAATAATAGTAAAATAATATATAAGTGAATTTTTGCCTTGTTACAATGGAGGAAGTTTTGAATTACTTTATACATACCTACGGTTGTCAGATGAACATACACGACTCGGAAAAGATTGCAGGCATGCTGGAGTCGCTCGGTTACGAGCCTTGCGCCACTCCCGAAGAAGCCGACGTTGTGGTGTTTAATACCTGCTGCATACGCGAGACTGCCGAACAAAAGATATACGGACACATCGGACAGATTAAAAAAATCAAACAGCGCAAACGCAACATGATTGTCGCCGTTGTCGGGTGCATGTCCCAACAGGAGGGCGTTGCCGACAGCTTGCGCAACAGTTACCCCTTTGTCGACATCGTGCTGGGTACAGGCAATCTGGGACTACTTAAAAACGCCGTTGCCGACATTGCCAAGGCACAAAAGCGCAAAAAAGTGGTGGATACACGCTTTCTGGACAACGCCGAAGAAGATTTTGAAACCACCCGCACAAGTTACCCCAACGCCTGGGTCAACATCAACTACGGTTGCAACAACTTCTGCACCTACTGTATCGTGCCGTATGTGCGCGGTCGGGAACGCAGTCGCAAGCCCGACGATATACTTGCCGAAGTAGCCAAACTTGTCGGCGAAGGCTACAAAGAGATCACTCTGCTCGGACAAAACGTCAACAGTTACGGCAAGGATCTGGAACCAAAGGTTACTTTCGCACAGCTACTACGCAGCGTTGCGGCAATCGAAGGCAATTTCCGCGTGCGGTTTATGACAAGTCATCCGAAGGATCTGTCCGACGAAGTTATCGACGCCGTTGCCGATTGTGTCAAAGTATGCGACAACATCCATCTGCCCGTACAAAGCGGCAG
>CAKQXG010000106.1 GCA_934281515.1 uncultured Clostridia bacterium
CAGATGGCGAAGGCAACAAACAATACGCCGACGGAGCAATTGCGGCTATTGCCGATCTGACATTGAACGACGCAATCAAGTCGGACAAATTCCTTGAAATCAAACTCGGCGACATACTCGGCTACACGAGATTCGAAGTCGACAACATCGACGACTACACCGCTGACGGCATGCCGGAAAAAGTGCGTACTTCCGCAGACGGCAAGTATGCGCTTGCCGACGGTGACAAGTGGTACGAAGGACGTCTTGTATGCGCCGACAAAACGCACGCTACGCCCGACAGTCACACCGCCGATTGTTTCGGTTATGCTTGGTACGCCAAATGCACAGACGAAACGGAAGAACACACCCATGCCGACGAACGTCTGGAAGGCGATACATACTACAAGTTGCAAACGGGATTGTTTGCTAACCTTGCCGACCTTACCGTTGGCGATCTTGTCAAAGGCGGCACCGACAAAATGATGAATGCAGTCAAGCAAACGAAGCTCGGCGAATTGGGTATCACACTGCCCGACATGCTTAAAAACTTTGCAGACCTGACCATCGACGAGTTGATGAAAGACGATGTGTTTGACAATATGTACATCGGCGAATTGCTCGGCTACGAACTAAACATTTTTGACAACTCAACCATTTCCGAGTACACGACGGTTGTAGTTGACGACAAAGTGTTGGAGCACACCGCTGCCGACGGCACAAAACACTATGCCAAAGCGCATGACGACGATTGGGCGGAAGCCACATTGACCTGCGCCGACGAGACTGCCGAGCATACTCACACCGCCGACTGCTTTGCTTACGTGTGGTACAAGGCTTGCGCCGACGAAAGTGCCGATCATACACACAACGATGAACTGAATATTGACGGCAAGTACTATGTTAAAGTTGACGGATTGTACGGCATGCTTGCTGACTTTACAATCGGACAACTGACCAAGGGCGACAACATCACCGACAAATTGATGGACATCAAACTCAACGCCATCATCGACCAAAAGACATTGGATGGCAACCCGCTTCTTAAAAACTTTGCCGACAAAACAATTCGCCAATTGACCGACAAAGAAACAATCAACGGTTTGTATCTCGGTCAGGTGTTTGAAGGATTTGAACGCGACGAAGTGAAGGAATCCGACATTGCAGACTACGTTAATCCCGTTTACCAAGTCGATGCGGCAAACACCGAAACTGTACTTGTTAGATCAAATCTGGCAGGGGAACTTATCCGCAAAAACAGTGCGACAGACCACGATTGGTACAAGGCAAAATTCAGTTGCACCGATCCCGACAACACGGAACACACGCATGACCAAAAGTGCTATCCGTTTGTATGGTACAAAGTCGTCGACGATGTACGTACGGAACAAACCGAAGGCATGCAAGTCAAATTGGCAAGCTACACCATTGCCGACCTTAACGACATGGAAGGTGCGGTAAAGCAAATGACGCTCCGCGACGTGTTGGGCAAAGACGGCGTACCCAAGCAATTTGCAAGTATTGCCGACACCAAGATAGGCAATCTGGAAAAAGCAATCAATACTCTTATGCTTGGTAACGTCATGGGTTACAACGCGGACGAAATAGAAGTTGACGAGACGTATTCGCCGTTGGAATTTGACAATGTGCCGTCGGAAATTTTGTTTGAAAACAAAAATGATAACTCCATTGTCAAAAAGATTGGCGACAAATACTTTGTGGCGAAACGTATCTGTAACCACAGCAGCAACCACACCGAAAAGTGCTATTTCGTAGCATGGCAGAACGGTGAAGCCCCTGTCGATGGCATTATGGCAAAGCTTGCCGAAAAACAAATTAGTCAACTTGGCAACATGCAAGAGTCTATCAACGAAATGACCCTTGGCGACGTAATGGGTGACAGTGTACCGAGCGTGTTGAAGAACCTTGCCGATACACAAATCGGCGAGTTGGGAGAAGCAATCGACAACATGTACGTTGGCGAAATGCTTGACGGATACTACTGTAAAGGAGCCGCCAAGCCTGACGATACCGCAAATGTTATCGAAATCGTCAACGGCACAGGCGAGAATGCAAGGACGTTACTCTACGTATTTGTTAACGGCAACAACGTAAGCGTAAGCAAAGACAGACAGACATGGTCGGAGGGCGTCCGCTACTGCGACGTTACCGACGAAGCGCATGTCCACAACTACAAATGCTTTGGCTTTAAGTGGTATACCGACAAGCTTTGCGAAAACGTTGCCACGGGCGCAATGGCACGCATTGCAAACGTTCCGTTGAATCAATTGAGCAATGCCAACGATGTGATTGACCAACTGACCCTTGCCGACGTAATGGGTAAGGACAAGGTGCCGCAAATGCTTAAAAAGTTGTCCGACACCAAAATCGGCGACCTTGGTAACGAAATCAACAATCTGTATGTCGGCGACGTGCTGGGCGCAAATGCCGAAGAAGTCGACGTGACGGGCTACAACGACAAAGTCGAGGGCGTCGTCAAATACAACAGTACCGATGCAAGCTACGCCAAATTGCTTGATGGCAAATGGTACCTTGCCGAACAAACATGTTTGGACACCTCGCATACACACACAGCCGACTGCTACCGCATTGTCTGGATGAAAGACGACGGCACCAAGTTGGATGGCATTTCGGCAAACATTGCCGACATGAAGATAAACGACCTGTCCGACAACGACAAGTTGAACAGTCGCATACAAAACATGAAACTCGGCGATGTGATGACCATTGATCCTGCCGACAAAGTGCTGTATGCTTTGAGAGATTGCAAGATAAGCGACGTAGGAAACCGCGTGCAGGAACTCAACATCGATGACGTCGTAGACTGCACACAAAAGCCGTTGAGTGCGCTTGTCGGTACACCGATAAACCAAATCGGGGACAAGTTTGGCACTTTGCAGTTGCAAGACGTTGTCGATGTGGGAGATTCTAAGGTTATGCAAGCGTTTGCCACTACGCAGATAAATCAACTTGCGCAAAAGGCAAACGAGTTGACGCTTGCCGACGTAATCGACACCACTGCAGACGGAACAAGCCCGATTTTGAAAGAATTGTCGACTACCAAAGTGAACGACCTGGGTACTGCCCTGAACGACATGTCTATGGGCGTTGCAATGGGTTATACGCACGTGAACACGGGCGAAGAAGGCAGCGTAACTTGTACCACGGGAGGTCATGCCGCTACTGCTCACTGGCACGATTCCGACGGCAACGAAGTTAAGGGTATCTACGCCAAGATTGCCGACAAGAAATTGAGTGAGATATCAAGTGGCGGAATGAACGGCATAATGGAAGGTCTTACAATGGGTGACCTTGTTGACAGCGGCGTGATAGAATTGACACCAAACGACGAGTGCACATTGGCAATACTTTCAGGGGAATGTAATCACACTATCAATCATCCTGCCTATGGAACGCTCGGGTGCAATGTAACGGATTACATGAAATACAAAGCTATTGACTCAACAGCAACCGCTACTACGTACTTTAATCTTATCCACAGCGCAACAGAAGAGGCTGATAAAACGGAATGTCTGAATAGTTGGCAAAAAATAACTCTTAAAGACTTTATGGCACAAATCCTTTCAGCGCTTGGTTGATAATCATTTTCTCCAATTAAAAAAACACGGAATTCAACTCGGGTTCCGTGTTTTGCCTATTCAACTCTTCCGGTTCTATACTTTAATTTTAATTTTTAAAAGGATAGGGGCATGGGGAAAGGGAAACTTTTTACAAAAAGTTTCCCTTTCCCCATATATCATATATTATAAGCATATATCCAAAATCTATCTAAATCTGTCAAAAATCGCAGTTGCTACGCGCAAACCGTCGACGGCGGACGAAACTATGCCCCCGGCATAGCCTGCGCCTTCGCCTGTCGGGTACAGGTTGCGTAGATTGCTTTGGTAGCTTTCGTCGCGTAGGATACGAATAGGCGACGACGTGCGTGTTTCTACGCCGGTAAGAACGCCGCTTGTGCCAAACCCCTTTATTTTGCGGTCGAATATGGCAAGAGCCTCGACAATGCTGTCGTTAAGTTCGTTTGGTAACAAATTGCGAAGATTGGACGGCTTTACTCCACGCGGATAGGCCGGAAAAGGTTGCAAGCTGTCGGCTGTCGATGTACGATTGGCAACAAAATCGGAAACAGATTGACAGGGTGCGACATAATTGCCGCCTCCGAGGGCAAAGGCACTACGTTCCAGATCGCGTTGGAAGTCAATACCGGCAAAAATACCGTTGCCGTAACCGAAACGAGCGACGTCGTCGGCATTGACCGTCACGACAATTGCGCTGTTGCTGTTGGCGGCGTCACGAGCGTAGTTGCTCATGCCGTTGACAACCACCGTGTCGGGTTCGCTGTTGGCAGCCACCACAATGCCACCCGGGCACATGCAAAAACTGTACACTCCGTGTTTTTCGCCGTTGTGCACCAATTTGTAGCTTGCCGCCGACAGGTCCCGATGCGTAGCCGCAAGACCGTATTGGGCGTTGTCGATGAACTGTCGTGTGTGTTCGATGCGTAGACCGACGGCAAAAGGCTTGAAGGCAAGGTTTGCCCCCTGAAAGTTTAACATCTCGAACATATCCCTTGCGGAGTGTCCCGTCGCCAACACAACGGCATCGCACTCGATTTGATTGTACTTCTTTTCGCCGCCTATTACCTTTACGGCACGTACATTATTATCGCTGTCAAGAAACAGCCCATCAAGATAGGAATTGTACCAAAATTCACCGCCGTGATGCATGATTTCGTCACGGAGCGAACCAACGCACACGCCTAGCTTGTCGGTGCCGACATGCGGCAATGCGCTGTACATTATGTCCTCGGGCGCACCCGCACGCACAAACTGCCTGAACACAGTGTAGTTGTACGGCGTGGAAATGCCGGTTGTCAACTTGCCGTCGGAGAATGCCCCCGCGCCGCCAAGTCCGAATTGCACATTGCACGACGGATTAAACTCGCCGCCGTTGAAGTACTTCTTGACAATCTTTGTGCGATGGACAATGTCAAGTCCCTTTTCGATGACAATCACCTTAAAACCGACCTTTGCCAGATACAGCGCAGCAAACAACCCTGCAGGACCTGCACCGACAACAACGACGGTCTTGTGCAAAACGGGGTGTTTGACAGGCAACTCAGCAAGTATATCGTGTGGCGCAACGTAAATTTGCGCATTGCGAATCATCGCTTTGTTGCTGTCAAACAAAAATGAACAGACAAAATGTATATTGTCCTTGTCGCGTGCGTCAACGCTTTGTTTGTATAAGCGTAGATTGTGTATCGCATCAGGTGTCAGCCTGCAACAAGCCGCAACGTAATCGATGTAGTTGTCGGTTTTGCCAAGCGGAATATTTATTGATTTGGTAAGAAATGTATTCATGATATTTTCGGGCGGTTTCTGTCCGCCAGGATATTTACAGTTTTGTAATAAAAATTTATATACGTATGCGGAATTTTGCGACATACTATTTGAACAACGACAATGCCGACGCGCCTGCAAAGTACAGATTGTACCCACCGCAAAAGCCATCGACATCCAACGCTTCGCCAAGCACTACTACACCGTCAGGCAATGTCAGAGTCGGCAAAGACAAGCAATCGACACGCACGCCGCCTGCCGTAACCTGACTCATAGAGTAGTCAAGTAACTTTTCAAAAGTGAACGCCATGTATTTAAGCAAGTGCGCCGCACGTTCGGCAAATCGGTTGTCCGTTGCGGAAATTTTCTTTTTGACATAATCTGCAACGCGATTTTTGACAAGTCCGACAAGTCCGTCACGACCGCTGTCGATGTTGTTTTGTACTATTTGTTTTACCGTTTGTTCGTCAAAGTCAGGCAGCAAATCCACGACAAACTTGTAGCCGTGCTTTTCGCCTTTTACAATACCACGCGCAATCACCGCGGACAAATCAAACACGCACACGCCCGACAAGCCGTAATCCTTAAACTGAACTTCTCCGCTGCGTTCCGCAACGGCAACACCGTCGCAAAACAATGTTACCTTCGCACGATTGCGCACACCGTTAAGCGTACCGTCGGCATCAGTCAACCGCACGGGGACAAGCGACGGGCAAAGAGCTGTAAGATATTGTTTGCCGCCGACAAGATTTGCCGTCATCGGGTCGTCCGCCTGACTGCGCGATCCACACGCAACGACAAGGCAGTCAACGGTCAATTTTTGTCCGCCCGCGTCAACGACATACTTATCTCCGACTTTCGTCCGATCGACTACGGGACAATCGACCAGAATCTCAACCCCTGCGCGCACGGCCTCGAAACGCAGACAATCTACCACGGTCGAAGCACTGTCCGTCACGGGATACAGCCGTCCGCAATCGTCTGCGTAGGTATACACGCCTGCCGAACGCAAGAAAGACAAATACTGATCCACAGGAACCGCGTCAAGCACGTGGCGCACAAGAGCGCTGTCGTTGTAACAGTCGAGCGTAACGGTAAGATTGCCGATATTGCACCTGCCGTTACCGCTCATGGCGACCTTGCGCCCCACGCGAGAGTTCCGCTCGGCAACAATCACTTTATTTCCTTGTCGCGCCGACATAATGGCGTAAGTAAGCCCTGCCATGCCGCCGCCGATAACCAATACTTTCATACTTCAATTGTAAATCAACAATGGCATTTAGTCAAGTATTTGCCGAACGTGTGCAAACATCAATCACACAAACGCTTTGTAAGTAAGGTTAGTCAAATCGTACCCGGAGGTCAGCCGAACGACATTTTTTGTGCAACTGATACTTTCGGCAAATCGAGTCAGTATTGTCGCCTGCGCAAGCTTTGCAAACAAAACGTCGGGCGGCATATTGTGCAACATAACCGTTTCTACAACGTTGTTTTGCGCTCTCGACGTAACCGACACAACGGGCAAACGACAGGGGCAAAACGACACGTTTGTACCTGCCGAGCGTTTGTCGAATACGCTACGTACGACGATCGGCATGCCGACCTGTGACGGAAGTATCAACGTATCGGGGTGCAAGACTGCCGCACCGCACTGTGACAACATTTGCATTTGCGCGTAGGAAATCTGTCGCAATACCTGTACATCGGCAACTTTGGTAGGGTCGGCTGTACACACACCGTCAACGTCTGTACGATTGTCGTACAACGTACAATCGCAAAACACGGCAAATATCGCACCGCTCACATCACCGCCGCCGCGTTGGAAAGTAACCCTTTCGCCGCTATCCGTGCCGCCGTAAAATCCACCGACAACAAAACGATGACCTGCAAG
>CAKQXG010000107.1 GCA_934281515.1 uncultured Clostridia bacterium
TTATTGTATATCTCGGGATAGTGTTCCTTGTTGATAAACTTGTCCAATTTGTCCATCGCGTACAACGTCCAACCAAACAATACAATCGGCACGACGACCACCACCCATGCAGCCAAAATTGCGTAACGTATAGTAAATTTCGGTACAAACAGTAATAAACTCGGTGCGATGACAAGCACTGCAAACAACAGCGTCACGGGCAATGTCTTGAAATAAAGCGTTGCGGCACTAGACAGAAGATTGCCTAATTTTTTACTATATACGACGTCCAGAATTGCCGCATACAACAAAACAGGTACAACAATAAAGACAAACAATGAGCGCGGAAGGTACTTGACAAATCCGTGTAGCAGCACTTCGGCAAAGGTGTTCAGCACGTTAAGGATACCGGCGCAAACACCTAAAAACGTGTAGTGTTTCCAATTTTGTTTTACCCCTTGCCACCAACCCGAAAAGATTGGTGTCGGATCATCCCACGCAAGTTGGCGAAACAAATAAAATACACCGCTTGCACCGAAAAACAGCACAACGTAGCAAACGACTTGCAGTAGCGAAGTTTGCAGTCGAAGCGTAACGATTTTCGATGCGACATCCTCGCTGCCCTGCGATATTACCGAAGCTGCAATGTCGTTGTATGTCAACACGGCAATATCCGGCAACAAAAAAGCGAGCGACAACAAACCGATGGCAAGTAAGTAGGTAAAACGCCACCGCATTATATTGAAGAATAATTCCTTTCTGTTGCGGGGCAATCGCCCGTCGGACGGTCGCTTGAATCTGTCGTTATTATCCATCGCCACACCCCTTATTGATTCCTATATACAATACTAGATTTTCACCGATTTGTCAATACAAATAAATTTGCAATATGTAACATTTGACAATGAATAAATGCGTAAATTGTATTATTTATTGCACCCTGTCGGGCTTCACACAACAACAGGAATTATCTTAAATGCTCTGTTTATTGCAAATACAGCAAACGATTGAACTCTATTGTGGACACTTCCCAAAATGCCCAAAACAGAAAACCATACAGCATAAACAAATGCGAACCCGACGGAATTGACAATCCCGATCGTGGTTTTTGCTATATTGAAACTCCTGCGACAACTTTAATTTCATATAACATCTTGTGTTTTATCCATCTAAATGCTCGCCGTGGGCTAATGGAAATAACGGTGAGAATCTTTATAAACCAACCGTTTTTTTGGGGAGGAGTGTTACGAAACAACTTTTTACAAAAAGGGCTTTCCCACAAAAACTCTAAAAAAAGAGTTTTATCCGCTAAACTATATTCACTCTCCAAAAAGATTTTTTAGACAATTTCTGTTTTTCTATTGCAACCGACGGCAAAATTTGGTAAAATGAATATTGTGTGCGCCGTTGCAACGCTTGCACTATGCCACCTGCGACTAACGACAATACGCCGCTACAAAAACACTTGCATCGGCGGCATTGTTTTACGTTGCGGACATGTAACCCTATTGCCAATCATATACAACAAACTCTATTTTACTCAAGCAGGAGCTACAACAACAATGGATATCAACAAGAAACTGACAGAAGAACTCGACGTTGCTAAATGGCAGGTAGACGCCGCCGTAAACCTCATTGACGAGGGCAACACAATACCGTTTATTTCGCGTTACCGCAAGGAAGCCACAGGCAGTCTTAACGACGAGCAATTGCGCAAATTGTTTGAACGACTGACATACCTACGCAACCTGGAAGAAAAGAAAGCGCAAGTGCTTAAAAGCATCGAGGAGCAAGGCAAACTGACCGACGAACTGCGTGCGCAAATCGAAGCCGCCGAAACACAAGTAGCGGTTGACGACCTGTATCGTCCGTATCGTCCCAAACGCCGCACTCGTGCCACCATCGCCAAGGAACAAGGGCTGGAACCCCTTGCCAACATAATTTTGATGCAGGAAACCACGCAAAATCCCAAGGAATTTGCCAAGGAATTTGTCAACGAGGAAAAGGGCGTAAAAACCGTCAAAGACGCACTGCAAGGTGCGTTGGACATCATTGCCGAAGTCATCAGCGACAACGCCGACTACCGTCAGGCTATCCGCGACCTTACGTATCGTTTGGGACGCATATCAAGCACGGCCAAGAAGCCCGACGTAAAAACAGTGTACGACAACTACTACAAGTACGAGGAGGAAATGACCAAAATTGCCGGCCACCGTGTGCTTGCCGTCAACCGCGGCGAAGCGGAAAAGGTGCTGAACGTCAAAATTGTCGCCCCCGTGGAACTGATAAACGACTACCTGACTCGTCACGTAATCACTAAGCAAAACCCCAACACCACGCCTCTGTTGGAACTTGCAATTGCCGACAGCTACAACCGTCTTATCGCGCCCAGCATCGAAACGGAAATCCGCAACATGCTTACCGAGCGTGCCGAAGAGGGCGCAATAACCGTATTTGGCAAAAACCTGGAACAACTGCTTATGCAACCACCCATTGTAGGTCAAGTAGTACTGGGATGGGACCCCGCATTCCGCACGGGATGCAAGTTGGCTGTCGTAGACGCTACCGGCAAAGTGCTTGACACAACCGTCATCTACCCCACTGCTCCTACCACGCCCGAAAAGATTGCCAAGGCAAAAGTTACCCTTGCCAACCTTATAAAGAAGTACGGCATCACGCTTATCAGCCTGGGTAACGGAACGGCAAGCCGCGAAAGTGAACAAATTATCGTAGATCTGCTGCACGAAACCGGACTGAAAGTACAGTACGTCATCGTGTCCGAGGCAGGTGCGTCGGTGTACAGCGCAAGCAAACTTGCCACGGAAGAGTTTCCTAACTTCGACGTAGGACAGCGCAGTGCCGCAAGCATTGCTCGCCGTCTGCAAGATCCGCTTGCCGAACTTGTCAAGATCGATCCCAAGAGCATCGGCGTAGGTCAGTACCAGCACGACATGAACCAGAAACGCCTTGGCGAAGCTCTTGAAGGCGTTGTGGAAGACTGCGTAAACAAAGTTGGCGTAGACCTCAACACCGCCAGCGCACCGCTGTTGCAGTATATATCCGGTATCAGCAGCGCAATTGCCAAAAACATAGTAACCTACCGTGAGAAAAATGGACGTTTTACCGACCGTCAACAGTTGCTTAACGTGGACAAGCTCGGCGCAAAAGCCTTCGAACAATGCGCCGGCTTCCTACGCATACAGGGCGGCAACAATCCCCTTGACGCAACAAGTGTACACCCCGAAAGCTACGAGGCCACAATGCAATTTATGCACAAGCAAGGCATCAAGCCCGAGAACATCGGCAAACTGTACGGACTAAGCAAAACAATACGCAACTACGCCAAACTTGCCGACGAACTGGGCATTGGCGAACTGACCCTTAGGGATATCGTTGCCGAACTTGAAAAGCCCGCACGCGACCCGCGCGACGAAATGCCTAGACCCATTCTTCGCAGCGACGTGTTGGAAATGAAAGACCTCAAAAAAGGCATGCTGCTTAAAGGCACCGTGCGTAACGTAATAGACTTCGGCGTGTTTGTCGACATTGGCGTACACCAGGACGGACTTGTACACGTGTCGCAGATGAGCAGCACCAAGTTTGTCAAGCATCCGCTGGAAGTGGTAAAAGTCGGCGACGTGATCGACGTAAAAGTGCTGTCCGTAGACCTTGAAAAGAAGCGTATTGCGCTGACAATGAAGATTTAGTAGTTTTATATTTGGAAAAACAATTACGGGGGAAGAAAACTTTTTTCAAAAAGTTTTCTTCCCCCGTACCCCTATCTTTCAAAAACTTTGAATAGACTTGTACGCTAGCGATTTTGAATAGATTTACAAACCAACGGTTTTAAGTAAACTTATATCCCGTTAATAAAGACCATTTTTTTCGCAATTCTTGCCGTACATCGGAAGGCAACTTTTCCAATTCCTCTTTACTCAAATTTGCCATTGTTTTCTCCTACATGTAAATAATTTATAACGTTTTTGTCAAACAAACATTACCTAGCAATTACAATACGATTTTATCACAAAGTCAATAGGCAGGAAAAGAGAATCGCAAGGAAGTTAAACAATATCGACTATACGATGAAAAAAACCTTTTTACCGAGTCGTAAACACGTACACAAACATTTGACAAAATCGACAAAATGCGGTACAACACTGTATGTAAAAATCTCGGAGGTAAATTATGGCTAATTCTAGCAGTAAAAAGATCAGCAACAACACCGTCTACGCCATTTTGTACATTGTACTCGGCGTGCTGTTTGTTGTGTTTAAGGCAGGCATGCTCAAATGGCTGTTGACCGTTGCGGGAATTGTGTTTATCGCACTAGGCGTGTACGACATCATCAAAAAGAATCTCACAAACGGACTTATCGAAGTGGCAATCGGCGTTATCGTCATTCTCGGCGGTTTTCTGTTTGTAGAAATTGCTTTGATTGTGTTCGGCGCTTTGCTTGTCGTAAAGGGTATCACCGACCTTGTGCCGCTGTTCCAAAGCAGTAGCAAAAACGTGATGGCAATCATAATTGCACTACTGACCATAGTTGCAGGCGTCTTGCTTATCGTCAGCAAATGGGTTGTGATGGACTGGATCTTTATCGTTACCGGAGTGATGTTTATCATCGAAGGCGCATTGGCACTGTTCGGAAACAAGTAGAATTTAAAAGTGATTGTATATTACAGAAGGGTAATGCGCAAACCATTCCCCTTTTTCAATGCCCGGATACTATACAAAATCCAACCGTTCGTCGGCGAGGTACGCTTTGCAAAACAGAACCCTTACTAGCTTAATCGTACAAAAAATCCTTATACGTATACAAAAATTCGTGACAAAAACAGGACTGTCGAGTGTTCGACAGTCCTGTTTGATTTTGTACTTATCGTGTAAACGTCTGGTTGCAAACACACCTGTGCGCTTGCAAATTGCGTACCGATGATTACTTTACGGACAAAGCCACCGCTACGCTGCATGCAACGGTTGCACCGACCATGGGGTTGTTACCCATACCAATAAGGCCCATCATTTCCACGTGTGCGGGAACGCTGGAGCTACCTGCAAATTGTGCGTCGCTGTGCATACGACCCATTGTGTCGGTCATGCCGTAAGAAGCAGGACCTGCTGCAACGTTGTCGGGGTGCAAAGTACGTCCCGTACCGCCGCCGGAAGCAACAGAGAAGTACTTTTTGCCGTTTTCCACACACCACTTTTTGTAGGTACCTGCAACGGGGTGTTGGAAACGAGTCGGGTTGGTGCTGTTGCCCGTGATGGACACGTCAACCTTTTCGTGGCGCATGATTGCAACGCCTTCGTTGACGTCGTCTGCGCCGTAGCAACGTACCTGCGCGCGCTCGCCGTCGCTGAACGGAACTTCGCGAACGATGGTCAGTTCGCCCGTGTAGTAGTCGTACTTGGTTTGTACATAGGTAAAGCCGTTGATACGAGAAATGATGTAGGCGGCGTCCTTTCCAAGACCGTTAAGGATGACGCGAAGAGGCTTTTTGCGTGCCTTGTTGGCGTTACGGGCAATACCGATTGCGCCTTCGGCAGCGGCAAAAGATTCGTGACCTGCAAGGAATGCGAAACAGTCGGTTTCTTCACGCAACAACATTGCGCCGAGGTTGCCGTGTCCTAGCCCCACCTTGCGTTGATCGGCAACCGAACCGGGGATACAAAATGCTTGCAGACCCAGACCGATGCACTCGCTTACTTCCGCGGCAGTCTTGACGCCCTTTTTGTAGGCGATTGCGCAACCGAGGGTATATGCCCAAACGGCGTTTTCGAACGCAATGGGTTGTACGCCCTTGACGATTTCTTCCACGTTTACGCCGTGGTCAATGCAAATTTTGCGGGCTTCTTCCAAGTCTTTTATTCCGTACTTGGCAAGTTCGGCATTGATTTTGTCTATTCTTCTTTCGTAACCTTCAAATGTGATAGCCATTGTCATGTCCTCCCTTACTCGTTGCGCGGCACAATGTATTTGGCAGCGTTTTCAAAACGTCCGTAGTGCTTCTTTGCCTTGGCAAGTGCGTCGTTTCCGCTGACGCCCTCTTGAATAGCCTTCATCATGATGCCCAAGTTGACATATTCGTAGCCGATGATTTCGCCGTTGTCGTCAAGTGCAAGACGAGTTACGTAACCTTCTGCCATTTCGAGATATCTGGGTCCCTTAAGCTTGGTGGAGTACATCGTGCCTACCTGGCTGCGAAGTCCCTTGCCCAAGTCTTCCAGACCTGCGCCTACGGGCAAGCCTGCATCGGAGAACGCAGACTGAGTGCGACCGTACACGATTTGCAAAAACAGTTCGCGCATTGCTACGTTGATTGCGTCGCAAACAAGGTCGGTATTGAGAGCTTCAAGCAATGTTTTGCCGGGCAGAATTTCGGCAGCCATAGCCGCACTGTGGGTCATGCCGGAACAACCGATTGTTTCTACAAGAGCTTCTTCGATGATACCGTTTTTGATGTTGAGCGTCAACTTGCAAGTGCCTTGTTGAGGTGCGCAGCAACCGCAACCGTGCGTAAGACCGCTGATGTCCTTGATGTCGTAGGCTTGTACCCACTTGCCCTCTTCGGGAATGGGAGCCGGACCATGGTTGCAGCCTTTCATTACGCATTGCATAAGTTCAACTTCATGTGAATATTGCATAATAAAGTGTCCTCCAATTTGTAGTACAAACAAATTATACCACAATCGTAAAAAATACGCAAAGAAATAAGTTTATTTTTTTAAGCCAAGCAAGTTTTTTTAATCGTCAAAGGTAAAAAATATCGTTTTGTCCTGCACACGTGCGCCGAAGCAACCTTGTGTCAACGACAAACATCATACTTCCAAACAAAACGGTTGCGTTCCAACTTCCACCGCCACTGCACCGATTCGACACTTGTTGCGTGGATATCTTCCGCGTACTTGCAAAGCCGCGGGTCCGAATCCCCGTGTATAGAAAAAGCCTCGCTGCCTTACGTCAACAGACACACAGCGGGAGCGGGATGAGGACGCTCTCCGCGTACTTGCAAAGCCGCGGGTCCGAATCCCCGTATATAGAAAAAGCCTCGCTGCCTTACGTCAACAGACACACAGAGGGAGCGGGATGAGGACGCCCTCCGCGTACTTGCAAAGCCGCGGGTCCGAATCCCCGTGTATAGAAAAAGCCTCGCTATCTTACGATAACGAGGCATGGAGCGGGAGACGGGATTCGGACCCGCGATATCTGCCTTGGCAAGGCAGCGCTCTACCACTGAGCCACTCCCGCA
>CAKQXG010000108.1 GCA_934281515.1 uncultured Clostridia bacterium
AAAGAGAGAACATTTATCCTTGTTCTCTCCTATGTTTCTTATATTAAATTAAAAAGTCGGATGTTCTTTTACGAATATCCGACTTTAAGCTATCATTTGAAGGCTGTTTTCTATGTTATTTGGTGTTTTTTGTTGTGTTTTTTGGAAATCCCTTTCACTATTGATTGCAAATTCACCAATTGAAGTGACACTAGTCGAGATCGTTATCCTTGTCAAATTCGCACAACTTTGGAAGGCGGAGTTCTCGATTGAAGTAACGCTACTCGGAATTGTGATGCTTGCCAAAGAGCAATTGAAAAACGCATTGACACCAATAGAAGTAACACTATCTGGAATATCAATTTTTGTCAAACTCGTACAGTTATAGAACGTACCGTCGCCAATTGAGGTGACTTTATTCGGAATGATCATACTTGTCAACGCAGAGCAACCTTGGAAAGCACATTCTCCAATGAATGTAACGCTGTCAGGAATGGTGATGTTTTTCAATCCCGAGCATCCAAGAAACGCAAAATCGCCGATCGACGTAAAGTTGTCAGGAATGGTGATGCTTATCAATCCCGTGCAACCATAGAAAGCGTAATTGCTAATTTTTGTAACGCTACCGTCAGATGGAATAGTGCTGTTTTTGCATCCCCAAATAAGAGTTTTAGTCGCAGTTTCAATTAGGCAGTTACCGGTGCTATGATATTTGGAATTTTCGTCGCTTACTGTAAAGCTTGTCAATGCGGAACAATCACTGAAAGCCTTTTCTCCAATTAATGTAACTTTGCCTCCAATTGTAACGTTTGTAAGCGCAGAGCAATTTAAGAAGGCGCAGTCCCCGATTGAAGTAACGCTATCGGGGATTGAGATACTTGTCAACTTTGAGCAACTGGAGAACGCAAAGCTACCGATAGACGTGATTCCGCTACCAAGCGAAATACTTGTCAACTTTGAGCAACCGGAAAATGCATCGTTGCCAATTGAGATGACGTTATTCGGAATGATAATACCTGTCAATTCTCTGCAATAACTGAAAGCACTCTCTCCAATTAGTGTAACGCTATCTGGAATGGTGATGTTTGTCAAATCCGCGCAACCATAGAAAGCATAGTCTCCGATTGAAATGACATTATTTGGAATTGAGATACTTGTCAGTCCGGCACAGTTTCCGAACGCTCCGTTTCCAATATGTGTAACGCTGCCGTCAGATGGAATAGTGCTGTTTTTGCATCCCAAAATAAGAGTTTTAGTCGCAGTTTCAATCAGGCAGTTACCAGTGCTATGATATTTGGGATTTTTGTCGCTTACTGTAATGCTTGTCAAAGGGGTGCAAGCGAAAGCCTCTTCTCCAATTGATGTAAGTCTATCGCCAATTGTAACGTTTGTAAGCTTGGAGCAACCTTCAAAGACGTAGCCCTCTATAGAAGTAACGCTATTGGGAATTGAGATACTTGTCAATTTTGAACAATTGGTAAATGCATAGTAACCAATTGCTGCAACCTCATCTCCAATAATAACATTTGTTAGGCCAGTGCAATCAAAGAACGCCAAGGCTTCTATCGACGTAACTCCGCTATCAAGTGTTATATTTGTCAAGTTACTACAGCGCGAAAATGCGCCATAAGGTAAGTCTCCGTCTGTTATTGTAACAGACTTGAGCAATTTTGGAATGTAGAATATGCTCTTTGTCTCGTCTAAAATTGACGCATCAAGATAGATTTGTTCCGTGGCAACGCCATCGTAGTAACTGTCTGTTCCAAATATGTATCCAAATGGATAATGGGTTGTATCAAAGGATGTTTCTACCGAACCGCCGACAAATGGAAGCGTGATCTCTGTCAAACCACTGCAACCACTGAAAGCACCTTCGCCGATCGACGTGACGCTATTGGGAATAGTGATACTTTTCAATTCAGTGCAGTTTTTGAATGCATAAATGGGGATATTTTGTACGTTCTCCCCTATAACAACAGTGGTCAATTTTGAACAGTATTGAAATATTTCAGAGTTAAAACTGCCTGCTTTAGTACAGTTGACAGCATTCCAGTATACGGTTGTTAATTCACTGCAACCAAAGAACGCGCCTTCTCCAATCGATGTAACACTATCTGGAATAGTTATGTTTGTCAATCCTGTACAACTGTAAAATGCATTTTCACCAATCTCCTTGATGCCGTTCGGAAGCGAGATGCTTGTCGAACGGTAGTAGGCGAATGCAATGGCGTTTATAACTGTTACAGCAACATTTTGCCAAGTGCAAGGAATAACAACGTCGGACTCTGTTCCGGTGTATCTTGACACCGCATATTCATTGTCCGACAAAAGGATGTATTCCAATCCTTCCGTGCCGTAAGCAAATACGGCTTTAATAGTAACGTTTGCAGCAGTATTTAGTTCGAATATAATTTCGCCGTTGCCAAGTTCCCAACCAGTAAAGGTATAGTCCTTTTGGTAGCAATGCGGCAAAGTTAGCGGCAAGTCGTTTACGGTAAATTGACTAGGCAAATCACCTTTCAACGCGCCGCCGTCCAAGTCTACCGTCAGCGAGTACGTTATTACCGTCCACTTTGCATGCAGCGTAACGTCACCCATTGAGCCGATAGCAATTTGTTCAATTTTGTTTCCAAACGTATCTTCCGCGAACCAGCCATCAAAGGCATAGCCGCGTTTTGTGGGAGTGGGCAACGTAAGCGTTGCGCTCTCGATCGTGTAACTATCGGGAGCTTCGTCGGGATTGGTTCCGCCGTCAAGAACATAGGTTATGCTGTATTCCACAGGAGTAATTATTGCGTTGACGACTATATCTTCCGTCACGCGCGTTAGGTCTTTTTCTTCCCACACGACCATATAGCCTGCCACGGAAACGACTTGCGGAATGGGTTCGGTAAAGTCGTCAAGGTCTAGCACGTCGTACACCTTGTCGGGTTGTCCGCTTTGACGGAAGGTTACCTTGTGCGTGGCGCGAGTGATTGTAACCGTGCAAGTGTTGTTGCCTGTCAGTTGGTAATTGACATCGTTTACCGTTGCGGTTGCCGTATATGTGCCTGCCTCCACCATGTCGCCGCTGTACGAGATGTTTATATCCACTGTATCGTTGCCGCACAGATTTGTTGCACGTGCAGTAAGCGACTTGTGCGCATTACCGTCGTACACAATTGTAGTTGCACCGACAAACTCTATCGTCAAGTCACGCTTGTTTATTGTCAGTGTCGCCGTCATGTCGGGCAATTGTTCGTAGTTGGGGTTTGTTCCTACAAACTTTGCCGTAACCGTATATACCCCGGCGTTGGTTTGATTGTTGTTTTCGTAAATAACCGCTATGCCCTGCGGCAAATTGCCTACCACCTCCAAGGAGTGCGCCGTGCCGTCGTAGGCAACAACTGCGTCGGCAAAGGTAACGCCCTGCGCCGCGCTTTGCACAATCGTCAGCGTGGCAGTTTTGTTGGCGATGGGATTGTAGTTGACTGCGTCCCCACTAAAAATTGCAACCACGTTGTACTTGCCGACGTTTGTTTGGTTGTTACCGATGTACATCACCGTAACTCCGTCGGGAAGATTGGTGGCTTCCAGACTGTGCGTAGTGCCGTCGTACGTTACGGATTTGTCCGCAAACACCACTTGGGACATGTCGTATGTGGCTTTTTCAATCGTAAGCGTGGCGGTTAGCTTGACCGTATCGAAGTCGGGTGCCGAAACGGTTGCCGTGACGGGATATATGCCTGCATTTGTATACGTGTTAGAAGGCGAATATGTGACCATCGCACCTTGCGGAAGATTGGCAACTTCGATTGATTGCGCCGTGCCGTCATACGTGACAGTTTTGTCGGCAAACGCAAGTCCGTCGAACGTGCGGTTGACTACCGTCAACGTAAATGTGGTTGTAACGCCATCGTAAACTACCGAAATGTCGTATTCGCCTGCCTTTTGCAGTTGCTCGACAGTGACGTTGGCAAGGTTTTGTGCCGTCAGCGGCTCGGTGCGCATGTTGCCGTCGCTTGTAGCCACGACAATGGAGTAATCGGCAAGGTCAAACTCGCCTGCGTACACTTGTTTTGCACCGTTTACAGTAATAGACTTAGTGGTAACCCGGCATGCGGTAAGGGTCAGTGCGACCACTAACACTATTGCCATCACTGCAAAAGCTTTTACAAATTTGGTTTTCATTTTTGTACCTCTTTTACGCCCTGAAGCGGATTTGATTTTGTTCACCGAATAGCTTATTCGGTGAACATTTTTTCGCTCGGACACAAAAATGAGCAAAAATTCTGGCATGCATCTGCCGCACATAGTATATAAAAAAGCATATTTTTTACATATAAAATATATTACTATCTTTCATTGACAACAAAAAACAAAAGTTGTATAATCTTTAAGATAACAAAAATGTTCACCGAATAAGCTATTCGGTGAACATTTTTTGTATAGCAAAACATTGTTTTGAGCTGTAATTTGAAGAGTTTTTAATGCGCCTGAAGCCTATTTCTAACCGATTTTCAGCGCAAACCGGTTAATACTAAGTACTGTCTAGACTTTTGATGTCACTTCACCATTTACAGTAAATCTGTTGTTGCCAAAGGTGAACATTTCACTTGCCCGTAGTTGCACAACCGATTAGCGTATTTTTATCTTCCGCCGGGACCGAATCCGCCACCACCGGGACCGCCTTGTCCGCCGCCGGGATTAAAACCTCCGCCCGAACTAGCCGTGCCTGCCGACGTAACAATCGACGAAACCGTAATGCTTGTTGTGGTGCTACCGACATACAGCGTGTATGTGCCGCCATTGACGATTTGCGCACTGCTGATAATTACCGATTGGCAGGTCTTGGGCACAGTGCGCTCGACAATCACGTTACCGTCGACATCCACCAGTTTTATCACCGTGTTTGCCGCAATGGTTGCGCTTTGCGCATAGTTGATGACGTACTGCTTGGAGTTGCTTGCAGGAGTTTCCACCATACCGTTTGCCGACACCACAAACAGCGTGCCGCCGTTGACAAGGATACCGCCATCGGCGTCAAGACCGCCGTTGCCACCGTTTGTAGGTCCGTACACGCTTACCGTGCCACCGCCGATAAGTATCGTGCCGTTGCTGTCCAAGCCGTCGCCCTGCGCGTTGACTACCACCGTGCCGCCACTTATGATAATGTGTTCTACAATCGACGTATCGTCGCTTGCGGCGTTAAGTCCGTCGTCGGACGAGGTCACGTCAATGTTGCCGCCCACAATTTCTACGTATGCGCCTTCGATTCCTTCGTAACTGGTTGTCACAGTGATATCTCCGCCGCTTATGCGCACCAGTCCGTCGGCAGTTAGGCCGTCGTCTAGCGTTGCCAAAGTCAGCTTGCCCGACAATACATATGCGTTGCCGTTGTTGACGTGCAGTGCGTCGTCGTAGCTGTCCACCGTCAGTTCGGTACCATCAACAACCAGGCAGTAGTCGCCGTCGTCGACGGTGTACTCTGTCGTGATTTCGGAATTGTCGGCGGCTGTCGTAGTCACTTCGTACTCGACAACGCCCACTTTTACGCCCTTGCAACTAGTGATAAACGCATACTTTGTACCGCTTGTTCGTTCATCGTCGGCAACCTTACTGTAAGTGTTGCCACTACGGACATAGCGGAAGTCATCTGCTTCCAATCCGTAAGTCGTGCGGTTTGTGGTCGTGTCGGCGACAAGTGTGCCAACCGTAGTAATGTCGGCTTTGCCGTCCTTGAAGTACACAAATGTTTCGGCTTGTATGCCGTCGCCTTGCACATTGGCTGTCAGCGTGCAATCGACAAGCGACACAAAGCCTTCGTCGGTGGTAAACGTGTAGTCGGTTTCGCCGTCGGAGTTGTCGAAGTCGCAGTCGGCGTTGATACCGTCCTTGACGGCGGCAACCGTAATGTCGGCATTGTTTGCGGCAAGGCTTCCGCAGGCAATTGCATGGTTTGCACCGTTGGCAACAAGCGTTGCGTCGACTATCTGCAAAGCCTTGCTTACCTTTACGGCGTTTTTGCCAACCGAGGTAACGTTAAGCGTACCCGAACCGTTGATGTCAAGCGTACCTTTTACATGAATAGCATTTTCTGCCGCTGTTCCGCTTGTTGAAATGCTGTTAGTGGTATCTTGAACAACGGTTATTGTCACTTTGCACTTTTTACCGGTTTGCAAAGCCACTCCGTCGGCCTTGGCAATTGTCGCGCCGTTGAGATACAGGTGAACAGTCAAACCCTTGGCTATGGATATGCCATTAGCGTACTTACCACTAAGCACATAGTTGCCGTCTGCGTTAATTTTGCTTTCCGTTGTGGCAAGCAAAGTTGCGTCGTCGGGAATGGTTGTGTCTGCCGCCAATGCGCTCAAATCGATTGCCCCTGCCTTTACGGTCGACGTGTAATCTTCGTTGACCTCATCGGGTGTTTCGGCAGTGCCGCCACCGTTACCTCCGTTGCCGCCTGACGGATTGCCATCAGGAGGCGTAGGCGGATTGCCGCCGTTATTGGTTCCGTTGTTTGTGCCATCGGTGCCGTTGTCGGTGCCATTGTCAATCGTGCAAGCCACGGCAAACACCATAACAAGCACCAGCACAAGTGCCAATGAAATACGCAGGGCCTTTTTCATAATACTACTCCTTTTCAATACGGACAAGCGTGTGCCGTCCTTTGTTTTGATACCGTTATTGTACCCCTCATTTATTGAAAAAGGCTTTATATTTTTGTTTTTTTTATGAAATTACAAAGGGTCCATCTGACGTGGCCACCTGACGTGGACGCACTAGGGACGATACATAATTCTCTTTATTGCCATAACATCATTAGACACTCCTAAATAACGCCTTTCCCTTCGAGGAGAAGGTGGCAAAAACATAGTTTTTGACGGATGAGGTAGCAGAGATACACTCTATATTTACAATAGCTTTCCTTCCGTTCATTACTCTTGTTTGATAGTGGCGGATACAAAATTTGTTTCTATTCCCCTCATCCGTCGGCGTTCGCCGACACCTTCCCCACCTCGGGGGAAGGCTTTTATAAGGATAATTTACCTTGAAGATACTAGCAAATAGAGTTGTGCATTTGCCCTAGTCGTCAACGTTAGGTTGCCCACCTCGGGGGAAGGCTTTTTACGGTGCAAAGGTAAAAAAAATAACCTAGTCCATAATCTGAACTAAGTTACCTTGTGATGCTTACAAAGAATAGTAAGAAAAACTTCCACAATCGTGGGTTTTTGCA
>CAKQXG010000109.1 GCA_934281515.1 uncultured Clostridia bacterium
GTTACGTAGCCTGCGGGCGCGCGCAATAACGAAGGTATACGGTTGACGATGGTTGCGCAAGTGTGTTCTACCGTGGCAGGTTTTACAACGTGGTATTCCACATTGGGTTCGCCAAAGATTTGCCAATCGCACATATCGCCGTCACCCTTGTCGTACACCTTGCCGATGGTTTCTTCTTCCACCGTGATGCCTTGTATTGTTTCGATTGTCACAACGGCGGACATACCGATACATCTGCCTGCTTTGATTGTCTTGCCGAGCGTGTCGCTGTAGATGTCCTTGTCGATGATGTAGGGTACGTTTTTCTGCTCTATGGACTTGATTGTCAGTCCGAGTTTGTTGCAGATGGCTTCGGCGGCGTTCCATGCATAGCTAGGTACTATTTCCGTCGGGTGGGCAAGGGTTTGTTCAAATTCTTCCTTGGTCATGTCGCAGCCGTGAGCATTGGCAAGCGCAAGTCCGTATTCGTCTACGTTGTAGCTGTATGCGCCCTTGATTTTGGTAATGGTGTGGCAACCTGCCGCGGCAAGCGCAACCATGTTGATCCAAAAGATGTCTTGCATGCCGCTACCGGTAACGGTGCAGCCGTGTTCCTTTGCCAGGGCGTCCAACTTGTTGGTCAGTTGAGCGGCGGTGGTCCAGGGGTAAATTGCTTCTTCGCAAGTGGTGATGACGTTTATGCCGCGTTCCACGCACTTTTCCACATGCTTGTAGATGTCGCCCACAAAGCTAAACAGCGTAACGATTGCAACGTCCGCGTCACATTCGTCAAGCACTTTGTCCGCGTCGGCACTGATGGTAACGCCGGTTTTTATTCCGAGGGAGGCGTAGTCGCCGACATCCATGCCGACAATGTCGGGGTTGACGTCGATTGCGCCGACAATTTCGGCACCCTTCTCGTGCAGATAACGCAGAATATAGGTAGACATTTTGCCGCATCCGTATTGAACTACTCTGATCTTTTTCATAACGCACCTCTCAAAAAATTTTGATACGATAGGTATCATCTACATTGTAGCAGATTTTTATAACCACTTAAAGGGGGTTTTTAAAAATTTTTGTGGATTTTTTGCAAGTTTTTTTGCGACCAAAACCCCTTTGACAAAATTTGTATAAACTTTTGCAAAAACGCTTTACTTGTTTGGCAAATTGTGTTACAATAATTCGGCAAGCTTATGGAGAAGTACCCAAGAGGCCGAAGGGGCTCCCCTGCTAAGGGAGTAGTACGAGTGAATCGTAGCCGGGGTTCAAATCCCCGCTTCTCCGCCAATTTTTTATGTCCGACAAGACTGCAGATAGTTTTGTCGGATATATACTATTCGGGAGACGAGCATGTTTGAAAAGTTGAAATTGAAGAGAAAAATCAACTCATTAAAAAAACAAATCGCTCAAAATAACGACAACGATGCCAGATATCAACTTGCGATGATTTATCTCGACGGTTCTGTACTTAAGCGTGATGAAAAACAGGCTTTTGCTTTGCTTAAAACCGCCGCAGATAACGGGCATCTCAAGTCAAAAGCATACTTGCTGTCAGACAAAACTGCAAGTGCATTTAACATAGGTGTCGGCGCATTGGACAACATAATAAATACGTTTAAAGATTAAGCACTCTTGTCGAGTGCTTTTTTATTTGTTGTATTTGCTGAGCAGAACTTTGCAGACAGACCGACTTACTGCATCTGTATTTTGAAGTGACTCGGCTCTCTGTTTTATTACGTTTCTCATCGAACTTGACATCATGGTATTTTTGTGCGATAATGCTTTTATGCGCGACATGTTTGCCGATCTTATCGGCGTTGTGCAAACAGGTTGTCGGATTGTTTGGCTGCAAAGTGACAATGAACTGTCGGGCAGTGCGCTATACAAAGGAGATATATGGATAAGTTTACCGAAAACATAAAAAAGGTTGACTCGATAATTTGTGCCAACATTGCCAAGCGTGAAGTAATCGCGGACGATGGCTTGCTGGCACAAAATGTATTGGCGCAGTTGAGAAATTTTGTCGAAGCCGTAGCGATAAAAATATACAGTGAAAACAATTCTGTAGCGTTAAATCAGTCCGGAACAAAAGCCGCGCTGGCATTCATCAGGTCGCGTGATGACCTGGCGTTTCTTCGCAGATTTCATCAATCGCTAAATATTACCGATTCGCATCTCTCCGTCGAGCCGTCGTCAGCATTACGGTTGATGTGGAATTACTGTGATTTGTTGGTAGAGTGCAAGAACTATCTGAAAACGCATTTCGATTTGGACGTATTGGCAAACATCGGTGATTTTCCGCTAGATGACGATAATGCGCTGCGTGAATATCATATAAAAATTGCCGATAAGCTAGCTAAAACATCAACAGTCGCAATTACGGAAAGTCCTACAAACAGGTTTTATATTGTCAAAAAGAAACCGTTTTTTGTAGACGGACAACGTTACTATGAGCTTACTCTTCTTGAAGCGTACAACAAAACATCCAAATTTGACCGAATAATCGCTTTTACAAAGCTTAACATACCTACCGATTATGCCGTGCACCTCAGGTTGGTGCCGTCCGATATAGAAATTATCGGCAGAAATATGCCTTTAAAAATTGTAGTAGGGTACAAAGTTTCAATTCGCCCTTGCGAATTTGACAATTATTTTCGTTTGCTAGGGCACAAAACAAATGTTGAAACAGGCAGTCGAGAGTATTCTTCGTTGATGACCTATTTGACGAAAACAAAATTAAATTTAACGGATATCGTGCAATTGGATTACGAAGACTTTTGTCGAGTCAAAAATAAAGTCTGCGACAATATAGCCAAAACTCCGATTTTTGACGGTTTGGAACTTATTCGACAATACCGCGGAAAAGCCGGCTACAATGTGTTGATTTACCTGTTGTACAAATTGAAAAACAATGTGATTAAGGCGCAGTATGACGTTTATTCAAATTGTTATTTGTCCGATTTGTGTTTAAAAAACAAATGCATTCCGTTTGATACTATGCCTTACGCAAACAATCTGACCGGATTTACTACAGACTTGTTCGCTTTATATAACTGTATCGACGTGACGGGCAGAGAACACGAATTACTGGCTCGAAAAATTAAAAACAATACGGAAACCAAGGGTGAGTTGTACACTCCGATTTCGGAATTGAGCGGCTTTGGTGATATAGATAGCCTGATTGCTAAATACAATGCCATTTTGTACTCGAGTCACAAGGAAGCAAACTCATTGAAATCAGAAAACGGTCAGGTATTTATCAGTGGCTATGAAAACGATTGTTTGCACATAATACGACGTTTGTCCGAGATGACTACAAACGGATGCGACGACTATGCAAGCCTTGTCGAGGAAAAACTAAAAAGTTTTCCGTATCAGATAGATGATTCGCAAAAAGAAAAAATATTGACCGATATTTTTGCTAAGTCGCGGGTGGGATTGATTTACGGTTCGGCAGGTACCGGCAAATCGACGATGATAAAGTATTTGTCCGAGCTGTTTCGTGATAAAAACATAGTCTATCTTGCCAATACGCACGCGGCAGTAGAAAACCTGAGAAGAAACTGTGGCGAGTCGGACGAAACACAGTACTATACCGTTAAAAAATATCTATCTTCGCAAGTGAGCAGAAGTTGCGATGTTTTGTTTATTGACGAATGCAGTACCGTAAGCAATGCCGATATGGCAATGCTGTTACGATTGGCATGCTTCGATTTGCTTGTTCTGGTCGGAGACGTTTTTCAAATAGAATCGATAAAGTACGGAAACTGGTTTTACATGGTAAAGAGCATTTTGCCGGCAAAAGCCGTCTTTGAGTTGACCTACGTCCATCGTAGCTCCGAGCAAGAATTAAAAACCTTGTGGGATTCCGTACGCAAGCTGGACGGAAAAGCAAGTTCCTTGATGACGGTGCACGGCATGTGCGCTCCTGTCGGAGACGATTCCTTGTTTGAAAAATCTGCCGATGACGAAATCGTGCTGTGTCTGAATTACGACGGACTGTATGGAATAAACAATCTCAACAGATTTCTGCAAGATAACAATTGCGGCAAAGCAGTGTCGCTTGGGCAGGAAACGTACAAGGAGGGTGACCCGATTGTCTTTAAGGAAACAACCCGATTTGGAAATTACTTGTACAATAACTTGAAGGGACGCATTATAAAAATAGACGAAGAAAGCAGTCGCATTTGCTTTTGGACAGAGATTGACGCAGTGGTGGACGGCGACACGATCGGTTTGCCGTTTGAAGTGGAAGAGCCGATGCATGACAATAAGTCGGTTGTGAGTTTTTACGTCGGCAAATCCAAGAATACCGATAACGATGATGACGACGAGTACTGCACAGTGCCGTTTCAGGTGGCTTATGCCGTATCCATACATAAGGCACAAGGGTTGGAGTACGATTCGGTAAAAATCGTAATTACCGATGAGGCAGAAGAGTTGATTACTCACAATATTTTTTACACGGCGATTACCCGTGCCAAAAAGAAACTGAAGGTTTATTGGGATGCTGATACGGAGCAACACATTTTTAGCGATATGCACCAAATGTTCAACAAGCGAGACGCAGGTTTGCTTGTCGACAAATTTGGACTAAAACGCATTTGAATTCTACTACTATAAACACTTTGGGACTGTCGATTTTGTTCGGCAGTCTCTTTTCTATGTTTTTGTACTCGTTGGTTGTTGAAGTGGATTGCCGTTGTTAATTGTGCTGATGAGCGGGCGCAGCTTTTTGCTATTGAAATAGAATCGTTTCAAAAAAAATCATACGTATGCAAAATTTCGTCACAAAAAACTGTGATTTTGTGTTTGTTTGGCTGATTTTGCTTGCATGAAAAAGTGAGAAAAACTTTTGTTTTCGGCATTGACAAATGGAAAAAGTCGTGTTACAGTAATAAAAAAACGGGATGTGCGACAGATGATAAACATTGCAATTGTTGAAGACGACGCAAAACAAGCCGAGGCTTTACGCGGATATATCGTAAGGTATGCCAAAGAACACGGCGGCGAACAATTTAATATGGTTTGTTTCGGTAACGGGGTTTCATTTATCGATGGCTACCGCAACAAATACGATATTGTCTTTATGGACATCGAAATGCCCCTTATGGACGGCTTGTCGGTTGCCCGACGTTTGCGAGAGTTGGACGAGTTTGTCGTACTGATATTTGTCACAAACATGGCGCAGTATGCCGTCAACGGCTACGAAGTATCTGCGCTCGACTACATTGTCAAACCAGTGGGCTACAACAGTTTTGCCGTCAAATTCAGTCGCGCCCTTAAGTGCCTTGAAAAGAAGCACGAACAAAAAATTACCATTCCTTCGGCAAACGGGACTAAAGTTTTGCCTGTATCAAGTGTGGAATGGGTAGAAGTGTCCGGACATACGCTATTGTGGCATACAACCGAGGGCGAGTTCAGTTACTGTGGCAGTCTGAGAGATCTCGAACAGCAACTGGCTCCATATGGTTTGGTGCGGTGCAACAATTGTTTTCTTGTCAATCTGCGTCATGTCACCGATGTATGCGGCAATACGGTCATGTGCGCAGGGCAACCGCTTACCGTTTCTCGTGGCAAAAAGAGCGAGTTTTTGGACAAACTTGCCGCCTACCTGGAGGAGCGTGTTTAGCAATGTACTACGATATAAACGTTTTCTTTTGGTACAAGTCGGTGTTTGTAGTCGAGTTGTTGGCTGCAGAAGCATTACTTGTACTGTTTTTGCCCAAGCGCAAAGGGATTGCTTGGCGCATGCCCGTCGCTGTGGTTTGTTGCGAGATATTTGCCTTGGCACTGCCCGTTACGGACAATCCGCTACTTGCCACGGTGTTGTTTTTGGCGGTATTTGGTTTTTCGCTAGGCGCAATCAGGTTTTGTTTCGATACAGACTGGCGTACAATCATCTTTTGCGGCATTGCCGGTTACACGATACAGCACATGGCAAACCAATGTTTCGATTTGTTTTTGTTTGCAACGGGCATAGTCGGTCGTGACAAACTGACCATGCCAAACGCCGGCTCGGGACAACTTACGTGGCTACCCGTATTTACCTATGGTAGCGGTCAAGGCTCGGTGGGTGGCAATATATTCGTGTTTATGTTTTATGCAGGCATATATCTCATCGTGTACTATCTTGCGTGTAGGTGCCTGATGCCATTTGTCAAAAATCAGGAAGCCATAGCCGTGCGTAGTCCCATGTTGCTGGCAATGGTGGGTGTAATAGTGTTGTTCGACGTGTTTTTCAGCGCGATAGTGACATACCACTCGCAAGGCAATCTCGACCGCGGCTATATAATTATGCTTGATGTGTACAATATTGCCTGTTGCGTGTTTTCTCTGTTTTTGCAGTTTAACACAGTGCTTGTGCGTAAACTCGAAAAGGAGCTTGACGTTGTCAATCGTATGTGGGAGCAGCGCAAGGTGCAGTATGACATCACCAAGGAAAACATCGACCTGATCAACATCAAGTGTCACGATCTGAAACACCAGATACGCAACATTGCGCGCAAGGAGGCAATACCTGTAGACACCATACACGAAATCGAAGGCGTGATCTCCGTCTACGACAGTAACGTCAAGACGGGTAACGATGCGTTGGACGTGATATTGACAGAAAAGCGGTTGATTGCTAACTACAAACAAATCAAGTTGTCTTGTATAGCCGACGGTAAGTTGTTGTCGTTTATGAGCGAGACGGACATTTACTCTCTGTTTGGCAATTTGCTGGACAACGCAATGGAAGCCGTCTCCAAACTGCACGAAGAAAACCGCGTGGTCGGATTGTCAGTCAAACGCGTCAATCAAATGGTGTTTGTCAACGTGTACAACTGTTTTGAAGGCAATATCGTGTTTCGCAACGGCTTGCCGATAACCACCAAAGGCGACAACGACAATCATGGTTACGGACTCAAATCGGTGGAGTTGCTTGCCGCCAAGTACGGTGGAAAGATGAACATCAAGGCCGAGGACGGCGTGTTTAGCGTAAGCATATTGTTTAGCGGCATAAACAGCACTTTTGCTTAGTGGGCATCATGGTTTGCCGTTTGTGTGCGCCGTTTTGTGCGGATTAGGAAACAGATTTGCCAATTAGGAAAAACCTCTTGAAAGCAAAAACATCAAATGCTACACTTGTCGGGTG
>CAKQXG010000110.1 GCA_934281515.1 uncultured Clostridia bacterium
CGGCGCAGATAGCAATCCGCGCGGCTATCACGGGACACCTGGTGTTCAGCACATTGCACACCAACGACGCACCCGGTGCGATAGTGCGTATGACCGACATGGGCGTGGAGGACTACCTTGTGTCCGACGCACTTGTCGGCGTAATTGCTCAACGTCTGGTCAAAAAGTTGTGCCCTGCCTGCAAAAAACGCGGCAAAACCACCCAAAAGGAAATGGACATACTGGGACTTACCGAGCCTGTAACGATATCTCGTCCGCAAGGGTGCCAATTCTGCAACGGCACGGGTTACAAGGGGCGCATTGCAATACACGAAATAATGTATCTCAACGAAGGCATGCGACAGGCGGTCAGCAACGAAAAATCATTGGAGAAGTTGCGCGACATAGCCAAAGCCAACGGCATGAATACCCTATGGCAGAGTTGCCGCGAGTACGTGCTGAAAGGTGTGACGTCGATACAGGAGCTTATGACGTTGGATTCTGACGACTAATGTAGCGGCGCATATCGGCACATCTAGACACTGCGTGGCTTACGCGCGCGGGTCATGTATGTCCGTATACACTCCCCTTGCGCATTGCGCCCAGCCGTGTCTATCTGCACCAATCTGCGCCGCTACACTAGTTGGAAATGCTAGTTGGTGATACTAGCCTATACCGTCACGGCAAATGCAGGTCAAAACTGATGGTATCGAAAACCGAACCGCTTGAAAGCCTTCCCTTTCGATGGAAAGGTGGCAAAAACGTAGTTTTTGACGGATGAGGTGGCTGAGATGAATGGTATATTTACAATAGTCTGCCTTTTTTCAATCTGCCTATCTTCGTCTACACTTGGCGTGGCGTACTTGCTCAAACTTTGCAATTACAAATTACAAAAACATACAAGGAGAAAAATACAATGAAAAAGATATTGTCTGTTTGCCTTATCTTGATGATTGCTTTGCCCGTTGCGTTTTCGTTTGTCGGGTGCAACTATCTCAACGATTTTCCCGATTTGTCGGGGTACATTGCCAACGTTACCGACGCTACGGGTGTGGGCATTTCCAAGTTGACCAAAACTTCGGCAACCGGCAAAAACGGCGGCTTGTTTGCCGCTGTCGGTGCAAAGCACGACAACAAACAACTCTCAGCCGACGGCGACGGCAAAAACTACGCCATGGTCGGCAACGACAACGGTTTTGAAGAGCTTTCCTTTACCAAAATTATTGCCGACGCTGCCGCCGAGCTTATCCAAGGCGAAACGCGCGTGATTGCTTCGTCCAACAAAGATACGTCGGTCGACATCGTGTCACGCAACGATTACAGCATTACGTTCCACGTTGATCCCTCGTGCGAGTACCGCGCGGTAGATATGGACGGCAACGTACTTGTCGAGTGGGGCAAGTTTGAGACTGACACGCATACATTCGACATTGCGCAGGCTCGTGACGCCAAAGTGGAGTGCCGCTCGTTGGAAGCCAAGATTTCTTTCAACACGCTCGACGGCTTCGAGTACACGATTTGTCACAACGGTCAACCCGTCATGGAAGGTTTGCGCGACAACGATGACAACGACAACAGCAAGCGCAAGGGTTTTGCGGAGTGGGGACACTTTACCGAAGGCGAGTCCTACGAAGTGCGATACAAGGGACACGGCAAAAAGGACGAATGTTCCCAAGATAAACTTGGCGCAGACATCGACAAGCTGTACACGGTTAACGGCTTTACGTTTATCAGTTTTGTAGCCAAGGGCAAGAGCAAACGTCCGAGCGAAGCCGAAACGATATACTGTCAGGACGGCGTAAACGCCTACGACAAAATCGGTTACTACAGCGACAAAACACGCAAAAGTTTTGTAATAGACAACGCAACAGGCTATGTTTATCCGTTAGAAAACTTCCACATTCGATACATAATGAACGGATTGTTGTTTTCGGATGAAAATGACTTTTGGGATCGTAAATATGTATATGATTTCAATACAACCGAAGACGGACAATTGAACATTTATCAACTTTTCTCTAATACTGACAACAAGTATGTAAGAAGTTGTGCAAAAGACAAATATGGTCATAAATACATAATTAATGTGTTTTCTGACGGATATGACAATACGACGGATACATACTATTTGGAACAAGGTGAACTGCTTTGCTCAACATCCGGCGATGTGATAATAATTGAAAATGACGGCAACCAAGTATCGTCAATTAAAGTTTCAACAGCAGACGGAAAATTCCGTGAATTAAACGACAACGATAATTTTTCATTGTATAACGGTGGAGGTTTGGCAAGATATAGGTATACTATTAAAAGTGGTGTTTTATATCGTTGGGATGAAGATACGGTACATTTTGATGATGGAGGGGGACTCCTTACAGTATTAGCAAGGGTTTATTATGGAATTGAACCGATTGATCAAAACTTTTCTGATTATCTTGACATTGGCATTAGATTTTACAATGGAGACTTGCTTAAATACGTAAAAGAGCAATTTGATGGTAACTATCGATATGTTGAATATCGTCCATTAGAAATAATTTATAGTGATGGCGTTGATCTGTTAGAATGGAATCTTTCTTTTTTGGAAGATTACGATACGATTTTGGCGATAGGCAATGGTAAGTTGATAAGGTTTAGAAACGTTTGGGAATATATGGCAAACACGTTCCATGATGATACCGAAATCAGTGCTTGTGAGTTTGACGTGATTTATGACGGAAAACTGACGGTAAAGTATGACGACGAACAAGGTAAAAACCAACTTGTCGAGGACGGTTACAACGGACAAACGAAGTACGAAATCGCCGTCGACTACACGGGCAATACAGTCAACTTCCGTTTGGTGGAGCAAAGCAGTTACACTCGTCCGCCGCGTACCGTCATTTTGCAACCGATAAATAGATAGTAATTATTCCATCATGCCTCTTCCAAAAGCTTTTGGAAAGGGGTATGGGGAGAACGCTTTTCACCGAAAAAGTTCTCCCCATAAACAACCACACTTCAAAAAACAATGGCATATCAACATTTTTATTCGTGCGTGCCTGCGCGCGTCAGTATGTTCAACAAGGTGGACGGCTACGACACATTTGTCGCCTCCGACATATTTACCAAGGACTACATCGACGACAATTTGTCGCCGATATTGGAGTACCGTCCGACCAAGTACGAACTGCCGGTAATACGGCGCGGAAAGTTGCCCCCTGCATATTGTCAGTTTAAGGGCAAACAAAACCAAATAATACAAAGTTGCGTCAGCTACATTCCGTCGGACTACACGGGCGAACGTAGTGCTTTTATGATACATACAATCGTCCTTACCGACGAGGAAAAGACTGCCGCCGACGCACTGTACGACAGACAGGTTGTCAACCCCGCGCTGTTTAAGACGGATATTGCCGACTTCAAGATTACGCGCGCAAGCGGTAGCCCGAAAAATAACTATCCGCAACTGGAATACAAGGTGGAACGGATTCCTGCGGTAGAAGCGCTTGTTACGCAGTACGACCCCGTACCGCTGAAAAGGTTGATTTACGCATTGTTGCTGACGGCATGCGGCAAGGGCAAGACGGTGTTTGTAACGCTAAACAAGTCGCTAGACGAACTGTCTGCCGCGGCACTAGACCTTATGAACACATTGTTGCAGGTGTTTCCGCATACTTTGCGCGACAACATCAGCTTTGTTACATATCTCAGCGAGTACAACAAGCTTAATGTGTTTGACGTCAAGTTTTTGCCTGCCGATTGTATGCCGCCCGTGGGCAAGGGGTATATGTTCAACATGACACGCAGCATGGCAGACGGTATCCGCGACGACGACTACCGCGCCAACGAACAAGTTGTCAACTTTTTGTACGGACTGCTGACTAACAAGCCGCTTCGTAGCCGCTTTATCAAATTTGCCGAACGTGCGGTTACGCTGGAACCGGCCTTCAAGACGCCCAACATAAAGAATTTTACGGCAATGGTAACGTTGTTCCGACAGATTTGCCGTGCCTTTACCGAAAAACAACTGTTGCCTGATGACGACCGAGTACTTGACATGTTTAAGACATACGAAAAGTACCGAGCGATACTTTCGCCGTCGGAACGTTGCGTGGTGTACAACTCGCTGACGAGATACAAGCGATTGCACAAGGCAATACCGCAGCAGGTTTTTGCCAAGGTGTGCAAGCTGTACCCCGACGAGCCGGAGCGCGTGCGCGTGTCTGTGATGAAAATCATGTTGGACTTGATTCACACCGACATCATGCGCGACAAACTGTTTGCGTTTATCAAAAGCAACTTCGACAGCGAGTCGCAACGCAGCAGATCGCTTATTTGTCGCAATCTGGTGCGCGTGTACTACGGCGGATTTTTGCAATCGCAGATACTTGCGTTGTACAGCGAGCATTTCGGCGAGGAGTCGGAAGGCACGCAGGACTATATTTTTAGCCGTCTGATGTTGAGTATACGTACCCCTGCCGTACAGGAACCGTTGCTTGCGTTTTTGCAAAAGTATTACGACCGTCTGAGTGACAACCAAAAACGGGTGTTGTATCGCACCTTTTTTGAAATGTTGCCCGAGGCGGACGAACTGTCGGGACTGATTATCGGGTTTATCAACGACCATATCACTCACGAAAGTGACGAGTTTGTTACGCTTGTCGGCGACAGGCTTGTCAAAATCGTCGACGCGGAGTGCCGCAAGGCAAGTAACCTCATCGGGCTGATATTTGCGCAGGGCGGTTTTTGCGAAAAGGTCATTTTGTCGGTATTGCTTACGCAGTGGAGCCAACGCAAAATTTTTAAACAGTATTTGCAACTGCTTGCCGACAGCGACTTTTTGCGTACAGCCGACAGCTTGTACAACTGCTTTGTTGCCGCTCCGCATGCCGACAAACACGTGGTGGCACAGGTGCGCAAGGTTGCCGACGACAAACTGTTGCCCAATGCGCAGAACTGCGATTTTTTCCATTTGTCGCGTATCAACGACCGCTATGTGCGTTACGCCAGGCAGAATGCCGACAGCGTGTGGCTGGATACGTGCAACAACCTTGCAGATACATGCCTTGCTTCGGCGATCAAGTTGCGCGTGACCGATTGCTTCAACTATCGCAACGCAACCGAACGTATCGCGCAGGTGATTGCCTATGCCGACAAGTATCCGTTTGTCAAGGATGCCGAACGCTATCCGGCTGTAGTGGCAGTGCAATCGTTGCTTGACGGCGGCGAACCGTATGCGGCGTTGGCAGGATTGGAGACGATCCGCACAAAACGCGCCGAGTCGGTCAACGTGGCGCAACTGCTTGAAAACGTCTTGCTTGCCAACGTTAAAGACAGGATTGTTGCAGGCGAGGATGCAGGTAAGATTTGCGATATTGCAATGGTGACAAGCTTTGCACGCGGCGCACTGTTCGACTTCGACAAGGTGTACCAAACGGTGTACCCCGGGCTTGACAGATTGTATTCCCGTCAGGCAGGCAACGACAGCAGAGCAATGCAACGCGTAGTATCGCAGGCTACAATGGAGACGTTGTCGGCAATGTGTCTGTCGACCGTACGTATGCGCAGTAGCGGTGCAAGCGACAGAGTTAAGGATTCCGTGCTGGTTGCCAACAACAAAAACGGGGCGTTGGGGACTTGCGTCGGTAAGCATGTGTCGGCTTTGAACGGCGCAGACAACGCAACGCTACGCAACCGCCTGGCTGAAAGCGGCGATGAGACGCTTGTTAAGGATGTCAATCTGAAGCGCGGCGGTATACTCGGCGTGCTTGGCGGATTGTTTAAAAAGTAACAGAAATACTCAAATTACTACACAAAACGACGATTTGCAGAATACTATTACAAACATAGTACTCTAAAAATCGTCGTTTTTTGCGTTTTGGAACAGTTTTTCTCTTTTTGTGGTGGGGCATGGGTTATGAGTAACTGTGCGTAGAAAGATTTTGGTGCGACTATTAAATCATTCTAGCAGTGCCAACCGGTGTGTTAAATAGAGTCTTTATTGATGTTTCGAGTGTCGATATACGTAAGAAGTAGTTGAACGTAATGCGTATTTGTTGCTCCCTTATGTACAAATTTTGTACATTTTACTTAATCTTGGTACATATTTTGTACAATGGTTTAGATAAAAACTAAGGGAGTGTGCAAAATGGAAATAGGTAAGAAATTGAGGGAACTACGAGTAGACAACGGCTTGACCCAAGCGCAACTGGCGCAGAAGTTGGGCATATCGAGGGTCAACTACACGCGTTACGAAAACAACGCAGTGCGCCCCGACTACGAAACGATTATCAAAATAAGCGACTACTACGACATCTCGCTGGACGAATTGTTTGACAGAGAGCATTGATGTTTTTCGATCGGCACCCGCCGTGCATGCATCGAAAAAAAAATGCTGTCAGGTGCATACATGTCTTGACAAAAATTTGCCCAAAACCTTGACAGCGGTGGTATAATGGGATTGTCACGAGCAAAATACATCTTGTCGTTTGTATGGCGCATAACCGTTGTAGGAAACATTCGACAACGGGCGCACCGTGGGGACTGCAATCGACAAATTGACGTTTGCTCGGACAAATTCGAGAAACATAGGGACCGGGTTTCTCTGCAAGGAGAAAATGCTATGGATCTTGAAACCTTTGTGGAGTCGCTGTTCGGGTTTATCAAAAACAGCGAAAACATGTACTTTTTGTTGTATGCCGTTGCCACTTGCCTTGTCAGTCAGATTGCAAAGAAACTGCTTGTCAATAAGGTGAAAGTAGACGTCGAGCATAAGTTTGACCTTGCGGTAGTGTTGCCGTTTGTATTCGGCACGATTTTTGCCGCCGTTGACACTTTTGTCGTGGCGTGTGCAGCGTTCGGATTCAGGTCGATTGTCGGCATGTTTGTCGACGGCGCAACCATCGGCGCGTTGTCGTCGGTCATCTTCAGGTTTGTGTCGTCGCTTGGCAACAAGAGTCTCAAAAGCTTGATGAAGGACGATGTGTTCGGCGTGTTTTACACCCAACTGTTGTACTTCGGCAATGCTCGCGATCGTCTTGCCGACGGCACCTTGTCGTATGCCGATTTTTTGCAACAAGTCAAACTTGTGGCTACCAACGCACGGCAAATCTATCTGACGGACGTTGCCGACGACGTCAAGCGGGCGGGAC
>CAKQXG010000111.1 GCA_934281515.1 uncultured Clostridia bacterium
GTGCCACAACTCCTGGTTGAGGATCATCGGGGTTTTTACTTCCTGGTAGCCTGCGGCAATATGCTCCTTGCGCCAGAAGTCTTCGAGAGTGTTACGCAACACCATGCCTTTGGGGAAGAAAAACGGAAAACCGGGACCTTCGTCGAAGATGTCAAACAGGTCAAGTTCCTTGCCGAGTTTTCTGTGGTCGCGGCGTTTGGCCTCTTCCAGGCGAGTGATGTACTCGTCAAGTTCGGCTTTCTTTTCAAATGCGGTTCCGTAGATACGGGTCAACATCTTGTTGTGGATGTCGCCGCGCCAATATGCGCCGGCAATGCTTGTCAGCTTGTACACTTTAAGCTTGCCGGTAGACGACATGTGCGGTCCGCGGCAAAGGTCAACGTAGTCGCCCTGCGTGTACAGCGACACCGTGTCGGCTTCAAGCTCGGACAGAATCTCCACCTTGTAAAAATCACCGTGCTTCTTGAAGTATTCGATGGCTTCCAAACGGGGCATCTCGCTGCGCACGATGGGCAGATCCGCCTTGACGATTTTGTCCATTTCGGCTTCTATCTTGGGCAGGTCTTCGGGAGCGATTACGGTCCCTTCGAAGTCGATGTCGTAGTAGAAACCGTTTTTGATGCTGGGTCCGATGGCAAACTTGGCTTGCGGATACAAGTGGCTGATTGCCTGCGCCATAAGGTGCGCCGTGCTGTGACGAAGCACTGCCAGGCCTTGCTCGTCTTTAAGGGTGTACACCTTGTAGGATGCGTCGCTGTCAATAACGTGGTTCATGTCCACTTCGACGCCGTCCACTTCGGCGCATACGGCGTTGCGTGCCAGCCCTTGCGAAATGCTCTGCGCTACTTCGAGAGCAGTAACGGCATGGTCAAATTGTTTTACGCTTCCGTCGGGAAGAGTGATGTTTATCATAAAAATTCCTCCGTGATCGTTTTACTTTGTTGTTTGTAACAGTCCGCCGGGTTTACAAAAAAAACGTCCTTACATGTACGGCACAAATGTGCCCACACATAAGGACGAAAATTACTTCCGCGGTTCCACCTTACTTGACGGCTTGCGCCGTCCGCTTTGTCGTTTGCTGCGTGCAAACATACGTGTCCAAGCTCGGTGGTAACAATGCAACTCCCCTGCGACGATTCCACCGTCCGCCGCTCTCTGTAAGGTTGCGCATGCATGTCTTGTCCGTGCCGTACGACTGTTAAGTTAGCCTAATTGTAATCCTTTTTTTGCACCGTGTCAACTGTTTTTACTTGTTTTTTGCGCTGTTGTTGAGCAAAGAAAGCCAACTTTGCCTGTCGCCATATGCGGATGTGTGATACATAAACTGTTTGACATGGACAAACCCGCATTTTTGTTGCACTCGATAGGAACGTTGATTGTCAACGGAATGACCGCATACCAAAAAATCCAATCCCACCTTTTCAAACAGATATCGAATTACGGCTTGCACCGCTTCAGTCATAAGTCCCCTGCCCCACAAGTCGGCGGCAAGCACATAGCCGAGTTCTCTGCCTTGTTTGTCGGCAAGTTCGGGAAGCAAACTTTCGTCATAGCGTTCCACTCCCAGCGACCCGACAACCTTGCCGTTGTAGACAATGGCAAAGTTGTTTTTATTGGCAATAAACATGTCCAATATACGTTGCGATTCGGCTTTATCCTTGTGTGGCGACCACCCGGCAGGCTGTCCTACACCGTCAACCGAGGCGTATTCGAACAAGTCGTCCAGATCATCACGACAAAACGGGCGCAAGGTAAGTCGTTGTGTTTTAAGTACTACGTCAGAGATATCGATTTGTGCATTCATTTTATTGCAGACAATCAATTTGTCCAATCATTTATTCAATTAGAGCAGGATATTTGTCGATAAAGGGTTATTTTACTATGTATCGGCAAACGGAAAAGGGCAAGCGAACGACAAATACGTTTTTTGCCCTCATCCGCCAATATTTTTCTCCGATTGTAAGGCAACTAGTCTTTCAATTCTTCCAACCTTGCCAACAGTTGCGTGCGCAGTTCTTCGAAGCGAGCCAATTTGGCACGTTCGTTTTCTATCAGTTTGGCAGGAGCTTTGCTTACAAAGCCTTCGTTGGACAGTTTGCCGTTGGCGCGCGCAATCTCGTTGTTGACGTTGTCAAGCTCCTTGGTTATGCGTTCGATTTCCTTGTCCTTGTCCACAAGGTCGCCCAAGGGAACCTGACACTTTGCCGCAACGCCCACCGCATTGACCGTTTTGTCGCCTGCAGGTGCAGTACCGAACACGACTTCTTCCAGGCCGCACAGTTTGGCAAGGTAGATGTCACATGCCGTAATGCGTTCGTCGGACGGCTCCACGTACAAGCGGATACGCTTGCTTGGAGCAACGCCGTACTCGGTACGAATGTTGCGGATCTTGGCGACAAGCTCCTTCAACTCTTCCACTAGTTGAGCCTCGGACGGGAAATTAAGACTGTCGCACACCGTCGGGTAACGCTGTATCATTATGCTTTCGCCGTGATTGGGCAACGCCTGATAGATTTCCTCGGTAATAAACGGCACAAACGGGTGCAGCAGTTTGAGTATCTTGTCAAGCACGTACACAAGTACCGACAGCGTGTCGATGCGAGCCTCGTCGTCGGTGCCGTACAACACGGGTTTGGTCAACTCGATGTACCAATCGCAAAATTCGCTCCACACAAAGTCGTACAATGCTTGGCAGCTCATTCCCAACTCGAACTTTTCGGTAAGGTCGGTGACGGTTGCCGTAATGTCGTTGAGGCGGGTCAAAATCCACTTGTCGGCAAGAGTCAGTTTGCAGTCGGCAATGTCAGCTTTCAGCGACTTGCCTTCGCAATTCATCAACACGAAACGACTTGCGTTCCAGATTTTGTTCATAAAATTGCGCGTGCCTTCGATTTTGTCCGACGAGAAACGTATGTCGCTTCCGTTTGCAACGCCGTTAAGCAATGCAAAACGCAACGTGTCCGCGCCGTACTCGTCGATAAACTTGACGGGGTCAACGCCGTTGCCGAGCGACTTGCTCATCTTGCGCCCTTGCTCGTCGCGGACGATGCCGTGCATCAACACGTCGTGGAAAGGCACTTCGCCCGTGTTGTACAGCGAACTGAAAATCATGCGCGCCACCCAGAAGAAAATGATGTCGTAGCCGCAACTGAGTACGCTTGTGGGGAAGAACGCCTTGAAGTCGTCGCTGTCCTCGCAAAATCCCAGCGTACTGAACGGCCACAGCGCACTGCTGAACCAGGTGTCAAGCACGTCTTCGTCCTGATGTATATGTGTGCTGCCGCACTTCGGGCAGACGGTCGGGTCGGTTTCTTCGCAAATCTCCGCACCGCAGTCGTCGCAGTACCACACGGGAATACGATGCCCCCACCAGAGTTGACGGGAAATACACCAGTCGCGGATATTCTCCATCCAGTTGAAATAGGTCTTTTCAAAGCGGTCGGGGTGGAATTTGATTTCGCCGTTTTTGACAGCCGCAATGGCAGGCTTGGCGAGGGGTTCCATCTTGACAAACCACTGCTTGGACACAATCGGCTCTACCGTGGTATGGCAACGATAGCAACTGCCCACGTTGTGTTTGTGCGGCTCGATCTTTTGCAAAATGCCCATCTCTTTAAGGCGTGCGACGATTTGTTTGCGACACTCGTAACGATCCAAACCGGCAAATTCCCCGGCGTTTTCGTTCATTGTGCCGTCGTCGTTCATAACGCGAATGACAGGCAGGTTGTGGCGACGACCGACCTCGAAGTCGTTGGGGTCGTGCGCAGGCGTGATTTTGACTACGCCGGTGCCGAATTCCATGTCGACATACTCGTCGGCAATGACGGGAATTTCTCTGTTGACAAAGGGTACGACAACCGTTTTGCCGACAAGGTCCTTGTAGCGTTCGTCGTTGGGGTTGACGGCAACGGCAGTGTCACCAAGCATGGTTTCGGGACGGGTGGTTGCAAACGTAACCGTCGTTTTGCCGTCGGGGGTCGTGTAGCCGTAATGCCAGAAGTGACCGTCTTGCTCGGAGTACTCCACTTCGGCGTCGGACAGCGCAGTCTGACAAACGGGGCACCAGTTGATGATACGATTGCCGCGGTAAATAAGTCCGTCCTTGTACATTTTGACAAAAGCACGGCGCACGGCGTGACTGCATTTTTCGTCCATGGTAAAGGCAAGACGAGTCCAGTCGCAACTACTGCCCAGACATTTCAGTTGCTCCACGATACGTCCGCCGTACTCTTCCTTCCACTGCCAGGCACGTTTAAGAAAGCCTTCGCGACCGAGGTCGTGCTTGTCGATACCTTGTTTTTTAAGCGCTTCGACAATCTTAACTTCGGTTGCAATGCTAGCGTGGTCGGTGCCGGGCAACCACAATGTGTTGTATCCCTGCATGCGTTTGAAGCGTATAAGGGTATCTTGTATGGCATTGTCCAAGCCGTGTCCCAGGTGCAATTGCCCGGTGATGTTGGGCGGCGGCGTAACCATACTGAAATATGGTTTGCCCACTTCTGCCTTGGGCGTAAAGTATCCTTGGTTCATCCACCAACGGTACAAATCCTTCTCAAACATGTTTGGTTGGTAACTTTTTTCAAGCATAAATCGTTCTCCTTACAATTGTATCTATTTTGGTTGTTTGGGCGGTTTTGGGGAAATTTACGGCATTATATCGGCTTTTTAGCGTACTATGTCTGTAATAGTACTATACAAAACGGCGATTTTTGTAGTAGTTGAGCCTTTGATAAAAAGAAAAGCCCCTTGACGAGGACAAAATACAGTCCTTGGTCAAAGGGCGAAAAATCCGCGGTACCACCTTTGTTCGTTGGCAGTCAGAGTACGATTTGCACAATCTACGACTTCATTGCCAACCTCGTTTGCCTGTGCGCAGGGACGTGCAACACTACTTTCGCACATACACTGCGTGCGCCGTTTCGCATTGCAAGCCGAACAAACTACATTTGCGCAAGGGTGTCATGCGGAATTCTCACCATAGTCCGCTCTCTCTTATGCACCTTTGCCAAACCTTTTGTCCGTACGTCCTTTTGTCGGACGTTTGCTTCTACCCAATTGTACCACAAACTCCGTTGCGACGCAACCGTTTTGCTACTATTTGACAAACCAAAGTAACACTTTTTGCTTTAAACAAATAGGATACAATATGTAAGGGAGGTTTCGATGAAGAAATTTGCTTGCGTGGCGCTTGTCGTTGCGCTTGTGTGCCTGAGCGCCGCATTGTTTACAGGGTGCGACAAAGACGACAACACCGTGCACCTGACGGAGGTTACGCACAGTTTGTTTTACGCGCCGCAGTATGTGGCGATGGGACTAGGCTACTTTGAAAAAGAAGGTCTGAACGTGGAAGTATCCAACGGCAGCGGCGCAGACAACGTGATGACGGCGTTGTTGACAGGCGAAGCCGACATAGGTTTGATGGGTTGCGAAGCCAACATCTACGTGTATCTGCAAGGCAAAAAAGACTATCCGCGCGTAATAGGACAGTTGACAAAGCGCGACGGAAGTTTTTTGGTAGCGCGTACACCCGACGACAATTTTGACTACAAGGGAATGGATGGCAAAACGGTACTTATGGGCAGAACGGGCGGCATGCCTGCAATGATATTGCAATATGTACTTAACAACCGCGGCTACAAAGACGGCGTCAACATCACCATGGACTACAGCATACAGTTCGGCGCGTTGGGGCCTGCCTTTACAGGCGGTACGGGCGACTATGTGCCGTTGTTTGAACCTGCGGCAAGTCAACTTGTGACGGAAGGCAAGGGATACATCGTGTCGTCTATCGGACAGGACAGCGGCGAAATACCCTACACCTGCTACACCGCCACAACCGACTTTTTGTCAAAACACGGCGACAAAGCAACCAAGTTTTTGCGTGCCGTCTGGAAAGGAACCGACTATGTGTTGAGCCACTCTGCCGAGGAAATTGCCAAGGTCGTTGCCCCCTACTTTGACGGAACAAAAAACGATTTGTTGGTGAAGGCGCTAGAGAACTACAAGAAAGCCGACGTATGGACGACAACACCCATGACCGACAAACAAGCCTTTGTACGCATACAGGACATAATGGAAAACGCGGGACAGCTTGCCAAACGCGTAGACTACGACGTGATTGTTGACAACACCTATGCGGGACAAATCCGCAAATAACACGTTCGGCAAAAGTCTCCTGAACAGATAAACTGCAAATAGGTTACAACTCAACGTACAATATTGGGGGGGGGGAACCGACAAGTCGATTTAAACGACTGCCCATCGGACATTCCATATACTGTACAAAAAACACAAAGGGGAAAACTATGACTGTAATGAAGTTTGACAAAGTTTGCAAAACTTTTTATACAAAACAGTCGGAAACAATTGCCGTACAAGACTTGACTTTTGAAGTAAACAAGGGCGAATTTGTAGCGATAATCGGTCCGAGCGGTTGCGGCAAAACTACCATTTTGTCCCTTGTGTGCGGATTGATACAACCGACAAGCGGCAAAATCGTAATGGCTGACGGGGCAAAGGTAGGCTACATGTTGCAACGCGACCATCTGTTTGAGTGGCGCACCGTGTGGAAAAACATCGCCCTGGGACCGGAGATACAACATACCGCTTCAAAAATGAACACAGATAAGGCAGAACGACTGCTTGCGACATACGGACTGACGGAATTCAGAAACAGCTATCCGCAACAACTTAGCGGCGGCATGAGACAACGCGTAGCGCTGATACGTACGCTTGCGACAAACCCGGACATATTGCTTTTAGACGAGCCGTTTTCCGCACTGGACTTTCAGACAAGGCTTGACGTTTGCGACGACGTGTATCGTATTATCCGTAGCGAGCAAAAAACGGCGTTGCTTGTAACGCACGACATATCCGAGGCTATAAGCATGGCGGACAAGATTGTCGTACTGACCAAACGCCCTGCGCACGTGCTGACTGTACACGAGACAAAATTAGGTAGTATCCCGACGCCGCTCAAACGACGGGAATCGCCGACATTTGCAAAACAATTTGAATTGCTACACAGTTACCTACAAGGGGGCGCGGTATGAAAAAAGACTATACGTATGGTCAGAAATTGTACCTGAAACAAATTCGCAAGCATAAGAT
>CAKQXG010000112.1 GCA_934281515.1 uncultured Clostridia bacterium
AGCCAATTCTCTAATTTTTACACAATTTTCAAAGAGAGGGCTGTGCCTTATTTTTAATATGGAAATAGCATTTATAATCGGAGCATAAGTGACTAAATTTCACAATTGACTTCATTATAAATGCTATTTCATTTTTTTATAATTATTATGTTTTTAGGCATTTTGTACGCAGTTATAGTTTTTGAATGAAAAACAATAACGCCATGGTGTTTGCCGCACGGGTAGTGGCTTTATTTCCGAAAAAAAAATTGCTTTCAGCGAAAAATTGTATTGACAAGCCTCGCAAAATGCCGTATAATAAAGTTGCAGGTGTAACGCTACGCCTGAAACCTAAAGGATGGTTTAATATGCCGAGAGATTTTTTGTTTACAAAAGACGAGATTGTAAAAGCCGCACTTGATTTGACAAGAGAAAAGGGTTTTGCCGCAGTTTCTACCCGTGCATTGGGAGAAAAACTCGGCACGTCGTCACGTCCGGTGTTCAGTCATTTTCAAAACATGGCGGAAGTGCAAAAAGCAATTGTAGCGGCGGCAAACGATGTTTACCAATCGTACATTCGCAATGAAACGACAAGAGGTAAGTACCCGCAGTACAAGGCTACAGGTATGGCATACATACGTTTTGCACGCGAGGAGCGAGAACTGTTCAAACTGCTGTTTATGCGCGACCGTTCGCACGAGAAAGTGAAGGAAAATCCGACGGAAATGGACGAGCTTGTTGCGCTCATCGGCAAGCAAGTCGGACTTGATAAGGCAAGCGCAAAACTGTTTTATCTTGAAATGTGGGCGTACACGCACGGTATTGCCACAATGGTTGCTACGGGGTATCTCGATTGGGACGAGGCGTTGACAAGCCGTGCGCTTACCGATGTGTACCAAAGTTTAAAAGATCGTTTTCAAAGCGGACAATGCGACAATAAGCAGTAAAGTGACGGGGTTGATATGGTAGCAATACAATGGGTTGCGCTCGCTTTGATAGCGGCGTTTTATGTCGCATATTTTACAAAAATGATTTTGCAACGTCTTGGCGGCGTTAAGACCGACCAGATGTGCAAGGGTAACAAACCGCGTAAAATGGTTGCGGTGGAGTTGCTTATGAAAATTGCCACTTATGCCGTCGTTGCGGTAGAGGTGGTAAGCGTGGTGTTCGACTTCCGCATGTGGCGTTCGCAATATGCTTGGATAGGCATATGCATTGCGGCGGTGGGTGTTGCCGTGTTTGTAGTTGCAATGGTCACCATGCGTGACAGTTGGCGTGCAGGCATATCCACGCAGGACAAAACCGACCTTGTAACGACGGGCATTTACCGCATCAGTCGCAATCCTGCGTTTCTCGGTTTTGACTTGATGTACATAGGCTTGCTTGTAGCTTTTTTCAACTATTTTCACCTAGTGTTTGTGCTGTTTGCCGTAACAATGTTGCATTTGCAAATTTTGCAAGAAGAAAAGTTTTTGACGGCAACTTTCGGCAAACCTTACGCGGAGTATAAAAAACGCACGGGACGATATTTTGTCTTTGACAGAGATTGCTCTGTCAAAACCAAGGTAATTGTTGCGCTTTCCGTGGTACTTTGCATTGTTCTGGTCGGAAGTGTGTTTGTTGTTTACGGTGCAGGTCAAGTCGACAAACTGCCGAAATTGACTTTCAACGAGGCATTGCAGTACACAACGGCAAACAACCCCGACGCGGTGATTACCGTCGGCGTTGTCAAGGACGGACAAACGTCGTACAAGGTGTACGGCAACAACGGTACGGAACTTCCGCTTGTGGCGCACACATACGAAATAGGCTCTCTGACCAAGACTTTTACTGCGGCTTTGGTAAATAAAGCGTTGGGCGAAGGCAAAATTGCGCTTGACGACGCGTTGGACAAGTACTTGACGTTGCCCGACGGCAAAAAATACCCTACAATCGAGCAACTGCTTACGCACACTTCGGGTTACAGCGGTTACTACTTCGAAGCGCCTATGATTTGGAACTTTCTTGTAGGCAACAACGACTTCTGCGGGGTAAGCAAACAGTCTGTTTTCAGCAGGGTAAGCACCCTGAATATGACTGCAAATTACGACTTCGAGTACAGCAACTTCGGCTACGCAGTGCTTGGATTGGTGCTGGAAAAAGTGTACGACGTTGACTACACAACGCTTGTAAACGGCTTTGCGCATGACGAACTGCAACTGTTAGATACGACAATCTCACGCGGAGACGGCGATCTCGGCAACTATTGGCGGTGGAAGGCAGACGACGCATACTTGGCGGCAGGTGCAATCACGTCAAATATTGACGATATGCTTGTTTATGCAAAGCTACAATTGGCGAGTGACAATGTGTTTACGGCTTGTCACAAGTCGCTTGCCGATATCGACGCCGCTCCTTCGTCGTACAAAGAATTGGGTATCGGCATGGACGGCATAGGTATGGCGTGGATTGTCGACAAACAAAACGACATTGTGTGGCACAACGGCGGCACAGGCTACTACAACAGTTATTTGGGCTTCGATACAAACACGGGCGTGGCGGTTGTGGTGTTGTCCAATCTTGCGCCAAGCTCCCGCATCCCTGCAACGGTATTGGGCATAAAATTGCTGAACGAGCTACGCGGGTAGAACTGCAACCGAGCATGTAAGACAAAAATAAGGAAATTGTTTATGATAAAAGTAACTGGTATTACAAAAACGTTCGGCATTGGCGAAAGCAAAGCCGAAGTGTTGAAAAGCATTGCCCTGCAAATTGCAGACGGCGATTTTACAGTGATCTTGGGTGCGTCCGGTTCGGGAAAATCGACGCTGTTGAATTGCCTGTCGGGACTAGAACGTGTAGATAGCGGAAGTATCGAATACGACGGCGTTAATATCACGGAGTTGTCCGACAAAGCGTTGACAAAATTTCGCAAAGATAATATCGGCTTTATCTTTCAGCAGTATTACTTGCTGCCCAATATGACCGTCGAGAAAAATGTCCGCATGGGCGCAGATCTTGCAAACAATGCGGATTACAGAGAAATAATCAAGGCGGTGGGGCTGGAAGAAAAACTTGCAAAATATCCGTCCGAGCTTTCGGGCGGTGAGCAACAGCGAGTATCGGTTGCACGCGCGCTTGCAAAGAAACCGAAAGTTTTGTTTTTGGACGAGCCTACAGGCGCACTTGACGAAGAAACAGGACGGCAGGTGCTTGACTATATTTGCAAGTTACACAAAGAGTATGGTTTTACCGTCATTATGGTTACGCACAACGCAAATATAGCGGAAATTGCAAATACGGTCATCAAAATGAACAGCGGTAAAATTGCAGAGATTTACACCAACGCAACGCAAAAGACCGCTTACGGGATCGGGTGGTAACGCTATGGTAATCGGATTAAAAGATACCGTCAGACTGTTCGGAATAACCATTATCGCGTGCTGCGCCGTTTTTGTCTGTACGTTGTTTTTAAGTTACAATATCGACCTGGCGGCAATAAAAGACGAGATAACAACCGAAGCGGGAATGACGATGTACAACGCGCAAGTGCTTATGGGCAGAGTGACTTCCGGCGTTTCGGGCGGTTGCCTGATTGCGACTTCCGTCGTTATGCTGTTATTCTATGTAAAAAACTATATCGGCACGCACGGAAAGGAACTCGGTATTCTTAAAGCGCTAGGCTATTCCGATATCGGGATTGCAAAGCAGTTTTGGATATTCGGACTTTCAGTATTTGTCGGTTGTGCCGTGGGTTTTGTCATCGGCTATTTATACCTGCCGACGTTTTATCAAAAACAAGCTCCTGCCTCGCAAACTCTGATTCCCGAACTCAAAGTGCAATTTCATCCGCTGTTGACGTTTGCTTTGGTTTGTGCGCCGACAATTGCTTTTACAGTAATATCGATACTGTTCGCTTACCTTAAATTGAAGAGTCCCGTGCTTGATTTGCTCCGTGAAAAGCAGAGCGTCAAGGTCAGAATCGGTATGGACGGTAAAGGAAATACGCCTTTTTTGAAAGACTTGCGGAGCGTAACGCTCAAAAGCAGGAAAGCGTTGGTTTTCTTTGTCGCATTTTCGGCGTTTTGCTTTTCGGCAATGGTGCAGATGTCTTTTTCGATGAACGAACTTGCAAGTGAAACATTTGCATTGATGGTTTTGTCTATTGGACTTATTCTTGCATTTGTGACGCTGTTTCTTTCGCTTTCAAGCGTAGTCATGGGCAACACGAAAACGATTGCCATGATGCGAGTGTTCGGTTACGACGACGCTACTTGCAGTCGTTGCATATTGGGTGCGTATCGCCCGATTTCATATATCGGTTTTGCAATCGGAACTGTATATCAGTACGGACTGCTTAAGCTGATGGTATCCGTAGTGTTTGCGTATGTTGGAAACGTGCCGGAGTACAGCTTTGATTTTAAGGCGCTTGTTGTCACGCTTGTACTGTTTGTATTTGTCTACGAACTGGTGATGTATCTGTATTCCCGTAGCATAAAAAGACTGTCAGTCAAGAGCATTATGTTGGAGTAATAATGAAAGAGCTTATCTGAAACATTATGTCGTGTTCTTTGCGAAGATAGAAATTCAGATAACATAAAAATCATAACTTTGAGATTTATATAAATTGTAAAATAGATTGAAGAGTATTGAGTTGTATGTTATAATCTATCAAAGGGCGGTGTTATCATGATTGCAAAAATAAAAACAAAAAACGGAGTGTATAGTTCGGTTGTATTTGGCATTATAAAAAATGGGTGGAAAACGAAGGCAATAGTTATAGACGAAACTAATACTACATTGCAAATCATCAATTATTGGAGACCGCGACGTCGCGTTTTTGTTATTGATGCCAGTTGTGACGGATGGATAAAAATTAAAGACTTTGAAGGCTATGATTGGGTTTATCAGAAATTAAAGAAAAGAATTTTTAAGATACAAATTGCCGATAAAGAAATTATTCAAAGATGTAAAGAAATGCAATCAAAGATAAAAGACTGTGAATGGCATAGTATCAAAAGCACTAAAGATATAGAAGATTTGGATACTGTAGCAATAAATTTTCACGACGGTTTTGTTACGAATATGGACGAAAAAGACGGAACGACCGTAATAGATTTTTCTGTTTGGGATTGCCATATCATTTTGGAATTGTCGGGAGATGTTGAAACTAATTTGCATGTCAGTTGCGAGGATGAGTCTCAGGAAGAATATGTTGTAGATTTAGTAATGGATTCGCATATGTTTTTTGAGAACGGATATATACACTGGGTTGATGTTTACGAAATTAACAATGCTAAAGAAATATACAATAGTAAGATGAATCATTATTTTAGAGCTAAAAATGTTAAATGGAAAGTTGTTGTATGAACAGACATATAATCGTGTAAAGTAGTCGGCACTCAAAGAGAATTTGATATTATTGACGAAATGGGGACTGTCGTAAGTGGTTTGCGGCAGTCCCTGTTGTCGTTATCGATTTGTTTTAGCGCGTTTTTTGTCGGGTGTGAGCGACCAATTGGACAGCGCGATGATCAGCGGTGCCGCGGCGCAACCTGCCACAATAAATATTACGGGCAGCACGCTTCCGCAGGCAAAGTAGGACAGTGTACCTATCGCCGCGCCAAACACCAGCGAGTCCCACGAGTATTTAATCATTTCGCCGACGATAAACTTTTCCGATTGTTTGGGCGTGACAATAAACGTCGCTTTTTTGCCAAGTATACCAAGAAAAATCGTTTTAAGCATCATAGGCGCAAGTGACGCGTACGTTGCAATGTTTACAACAAAGTAGGGCAGCAGTAGCAGAATATTTTCTGTGCGCCTGTGTCGGTTTCTTTTTCATAAGTATCCTTGTTTTGTTTTCTCTGTTGTATATTTGTGGTTGCAAAATATGTGTTATTTCGGCATATGGCAAAAAAATATGCAGTAATTCGACTCGGTACGCGTAATGGCGCCGAGCGGCGAATGTGCTGCTATTTCTTTTGCGAATCTGCCGAACGTTCCCCGAAACGAATAAAAAATCCCCTCATCCTTCCGTTTGCAAAACGCTTAATCTAATATTATCAACCTTTTGTTTGTTCAGTAAGTCTAATCATACTAGATTGAATACTATTTTAACCTATTTGTTTTAGATTGTCAAGACGAATTGTCTAAAATTGTTAGATAATGAACAAAAAAGGGAACAAATCAATTATGCTAGCGGAAAGAATAAGGGAACTTCGGTTGGAAAACGGACTGTCACAAAAGGAACTGGGCGAAAAAATCAACAGCACATCCAAAAACATATGGGCGTACGAAAACAAAATTTCCACGCCGCCCGTTGACGTGCTTGTGCGTTTGGCGGATTACTTTGACGTAACGACGGACTATCTTCTCGGCAGAGAGGACGCTTGCGGCGTTGTAAGTAACGGGCATGTGCGTGGCGGCGGAAGCGAACTGGACGAGCTTGTATCGGTGTTGGACGTAGAAACGAAAAACGCGTTGATTACCATTGCAAGCAAACTGTCTGCAAACAAACGCGTTTGACGTACCCGGACGGTTGTGTTACAATGTAGGCATATCTGTAAAGGAGTGACACTATGGACGAACAACAATTGATGGGACTGTCGGCGGCGGAACTAAATGACATGGGTATTTGCCCGACGTGCTTCAACCGCACGCACGGCGGTGTGGTGTTTGGCGACGACAGCGACAAGGTGGTGTACCGTGACAAGGACATCGAAGTGTTCTTTGCAGGCAACCCACGCGCGGACGGTCATATGTGCATATCTGCAATCGAGCATTTTCAGGATATGTCCGAAGCTCCCGACGAGCTTAACGCCAAAATCGTACGGTTTGCCAAGCGACTTATGCGCACAATTTGCGATGTGTACGGTTGTGTGCGCGTATACCTGTGTACGATGTGCGACGGACCTGCCAATCATTACCATGTACAACTGATTCCGCGCTACGCCGACGAGCCGCGTGGCAGCACTAACTTTGTCAAACCGCGCAAGCAGTACGTCTACGACGAAGCGAAGTTTACGGCGATCAAGGCGGCAGTGGAGCAGTTTGGCGAGTGATGGCTTTAATTTCGTATGCGTCGTTTAACATGGCAATTTCTCTTGCGTAACATGCCGTTGCTTGTAAC
>CAKQXG010000113.1 GCA_934281515.1 uncultured Clostridia bacterium
TTTCAAACGAGCCGCTAAACTCGGCAACGCCGCCGCGCAGTATAATCTCGGTATGGCGTATGCTTGCGGGTATTACGGCTTGACTGCCGACATGAAAGCGGCGCTTCATTGGCTGAAAAAGAGCGTGAAAGGCGAAAATCCGTCGGCGTGTCTGCAAGTGGGACTTTATTACTATTACACCGTCAAAACCGAAGCGGCTTATAAAAAAGCCTTTGAGTTATTTACCGACGCATATAATCTCGGCGATGCCGAAGCGATTATCAATATAGGACTTTGCTATCTTCAAGGCAACGGCGTAAAAGAAGATAAAAAAGAAGCAGTCAAGTGTTTTAAGACTGCTGCCGAAAAGTGCAGTTCGGGCGTTGCGTATCACAATCTCGGAATCTGTTATGAAAACGGCTTCGGCGTGAGAAAGGATTATAAAAAAGCAATCAAAATGTACAGCAAAGCAATAGAGAACGGTGAAGCCGCAGGACTAGAAGGAATTAAAGATTTATATTTGAAGATGGACGAATAATTCAAAAGTACGCCCCCAAGATTACTCTAATCCGAACCACAATCGAAACATTAGCAAGATAAGATTGCAGTACACAACAAAGCATAGGAGAATATGCGTTTGAAAGGAAAAAGATTTATCATGAACAAATCACAAATTTTCGAGTTTATATCGGCACAAAAAACGGCATTTATCGCTTCCGTAAACGAGCAAGGTTTTCCTGTCGTGCGCGCTATGCTTGCGCCGAGAAAAATCGACGGAAACGAAATTTATTTTACAACAAACACATCGTCGAAAAAGATAAATCAATACACGGCAAACAACAAAGCTTGCATATACTTTTACAAACGCGGCTTATTCAAATACCAAGGGATTTGCATAATAGGAGAAATGGAAGTTTGCACCGACCAACCGACGAAAGATATGATATGGCGTTCGGGAGACACAATGTTTTACAAGCAAGGCGTTACCGATCCCGACTACTGCGTACTAAAATTCAAAGGCAAAACAGCCGAATGTTATTGTGATTTTAAGACGGAAACAATAGATTTGTAAAGGTATCCTTATGATAAAAAATTGTTCTTAAACAAAAAAACTTCCGGTTCTATGCACCACTTCCGAAAATTGCTCCAAACTCGTTTTTTGTCGCACACACCATAGTATCACACCCAAAATAATGTGCCCCGAAAGTCGGATACTTTTGGGGTACATTTCATGTAATATGCAGAGTTTATAATCTCTTTCCGTGCACTTGACAACCGAACGGTAGGTAGAATATAATATACAGATAAACGCCACTCGCAAATTATTTAAAACAGATTGGGACAAACCCACTATCACAAAGGATAAGCAGAACCTGACATGCGAAAAATATGTCTGATTGCCGCAATTATTGCAATCGTACTGTCCATTGTTGCGGCTACAAGTTTTCTTGCATACATAAGTCCGCCGAAGGACGAAATTGAATACTTTAATTATCCGTCGGAATTCTTCTGTGCAAATACAGGTCGTATCGATTACCAGACGGACGGGAAATGCGCTGCCTATGCTGCCGCGTATCTCCGCGATACTTCGGGGAAGATGCAGACGGAGAAAAACTATTTTTGGAATTGAAACGACCGTTTGGCTTTGTTTCAGCAAACAGCATTACGGATGTCTTTGCCCGACATGGATATCAGGCAAAGGCCTGCCTCGGAAGCATTGAAACGTTGAAACAACGCTTGACAGAAGGCTCACCGATCATCGTTTTTATTCGGATTCCGGGAGATACCCACTACGCCGTCGTTGTCGGATATGACGAGCAGAATATTTATCTGGCAGATTCTCTTGCAGAAAATGCCAATGCGTCGGGTGCGCAATACAACCGAGTGCTGACAACGAAAGACTTTGAAGCTGTATGGAAAACGGGTACTCTGCTCCCCGACAATATTTATATCACGTTCTTCAAAAAAGCAGACCGATACACGTCGACAGAAAGAGGGACAAAACAATGATATTCTTGCTTTTTTTACCGCTGCTTTTGCTTATATGTTATTTTTGCGTTGCCTTTTTTGTCAATGCGGCGATGTTCAAACCGTACAAAAAATCAAACCGTCTGCCACCGACGGACACAAAGTGATCTTTCGCAGTGGCAGAAACCGTCTCGCAGGTTATCTTTGGAATGAGTCGGGAACGCGCGGTCTAATTGTTTTTGCCCACGGAATGGGAACCGAAGTCGAATACTATCTTCCGGAAATTCATCATTTTGCCTCACAGGGATACAAGGTGTTCGCCTTTGAATACAGCGGATATTGCGGCAGTTCCGGGCATTTTTACGGTTTCCCGCAAGCGGTGATCGATTTGAAAAACGCACTTGATTTTGTCGACGACGGCTCACTTCCCGTGATACTGATGGGACACAGCATGGGTGCATACGCCGTTTGCGCCGTAGGGCAATGCACAGACAAACATGTGGACGGGATCGTCGCCTATGCGCCGTTTTTCTCATCGGACGAAGCGGTTATCGCACAGGCGACTGGAAAAAATCAAAAATGCGGAAGGCTTTTGTGCGGTTTAATTCTGCCGATACAGCGACTTTTGTTCGGAAAGAACTGTAATCCGACCACCGTAGCGGGACTTTCCCCCGCCAATGTGCCGACGCTTGTCCTGCAAGGCAGCAATGATGTTGAAGTTACCCCCGACGGTTGCTCTCTGTATGCACACCGAGACAAACTGTCCGATGCTCCCGTTACCTTTCGCCTAGTCGATGAGAAAGGAAGTAACGGACACATGACGATTGTGCGAAAAAAGGACAGTCAAACAGTCAATGAAGATACTATCTGTCAGGTCGACGCGTTCATTAACGCAATACTGCGCAGATAGAATTTACAAAAAACTTGCGCCACTTACTCAATCGAAAACGACGCCGAGCCGCGATATCGACAAAATAATACTTACGAAGTAACATAACCGAAAAACAGCGTCTTGGTCGCAGTCAGTCAAGCGTTTCAGGAGCCGATCGCATGAAAACAATTACCCTTGATCAATTTAACGGAGCCAATCTCGAAAAATTTTCGGCGGCAATGACATGGCTACGCGAACACCCGAACAGCGAACTTTACGTTCCGCGCGGAGTATACGAAATTTCGGGTGAAAGCGAGCGGAAACTCTACTACGACGTAATTGCAGGCAAGTACGGAGACAATCCGCAACCGTATTTGTTTCGCAGAGATTTGTCTTATACACGTGCGCTCGATTTCGACGGACAAGTCGGCACACGAGTGATTGCAGACGGCGTCACGTTGTTATTTGACGGGTTTTTCGAGCCGATTAGCCTGCGCAATTGTCGCAACATCTCAATAAGCGGTCTGACGATTGACCACCGTCGGAAACCATATTCGCGCGGCTACATAGAAAGTGCGAATCCGGACGAGCGCGGAGACGGAGAACTGCTTGTACACTTTACGTACGACATGCCCGACGCATTTAACCATCCGCGCCTTGCCGTATATCGCCATGATACAGGTACGTTTCTGTACGACCCGTTTTCCATCGTCGAACAGAGACGGGACAGCGGTACAACATTCACTCTTCGGGTAAAGGGCGCACAAAAACAATATGTAGGTACAGATTTGTACGTTTGGCACTTCTACCACTCCCGATCTGCCGTGTGCATACAAAATGCGGAGAATATCTGTTTGAACGACATAACTATCCACTCTCACCACGGCATGGGAATCGTCGGACACCTGTCGAGAAATATAAAAATCACGGGACTGTCCGTCGTACCGTCTTCGGGCGAGCGCATGTCCACCGACACAGACGCAACTCATTTTGCATCCTGCTACGGAAATCTGGTCATGCGAAACTGTGTTTTTGAAGGGCAAGGAGACGACGCCGTAAACGTACACAATTACTACCATGCGATTACTCCGCTAGGCGGCAGACAATACAATTTGCGTTGCCTTGCAACAGACGGCACGCATACACAGGCGGTCGATTTGCCTGCGGTAAACGACATAATGCAATTGACGCGCCGCGGAACATTGGAACGCGTCGGCGAATACACCGTTGCCGAATCGCATAAAAACGCCGACGGAACATGCGACATCATTTTGAATGAGAAACTGCCCGAAGATACGGACAACTACTACCTCGAAAACATATCCGCATGCCCCCATTTTGTATTCTCTCATTGCAGAGTACGCAACCACAAGGCACGTTCGGTTTTAATCAAAACAAAGCGTGCGACAGTAGAACACTGCATTTTTGAACATAGCGACCTGACCGCCGTTGTCGTTTCGGCAGAAGAAATGTGGGGTGAAGGTACTTCGTCCGAACATGTGGAAATACTGAACAACGTTTTTATCGACTGCGCTATGAGTGGCGACAGCGCGTCGGCAATCGACGTTTTTACAGCGTCGAAACAAGGAACGGGGAAACAACACAAAGAAATAATTGTAAGAAACAATACGATTATTTGCCCACGGGGATTAGAAGGAATTTCGATTGAAAACACAGAGAAAGCAATCGTAGAAAACAATCGGATAATACATTCGCTTTAAAATCTATGTTTGCCATATTTGCAATATAGATAACAACGGGTTGTCGCATTACCCTGTATTTGACGGCTTCAATCACATGCAATACCAGATAAAAGATCCTGTCGGCTTTGCCGAAATGCTGACGACTATTGCGGAAAAGGACCAAATGCCACCGCTACCGTTTTTGAAAAACCAATAGCGTCGTCGGCTGTTTGCCGACCTGACAAATGAGGTGAATTGTCGTGCACGACATATGGAATCCGTGGCACGGATGCAAAAAATGCAGTGAAGGTTGCCTGCACTGCTATATGTACTTTCTCGACGCCCAACGCGATAAAAACGGCAGCGACATTTACCGTACAAAAAACGGATTTCGCTACCCGTTATCCAAAGATCGCGACGGGCAATACAAGGTAAAAAGCGGCGAAATGCTTCGGGTTTGTATGACGAGCGACTTCTTTCTGGAAGAAGCCGACCCGTGGCGCGACGAAGCGTGGGACATCATTTCGCGCCGACCCGACGTCAAGTTTTTTCTGCTGACAAAACGTCCCGAGCGCGTCGCCGACCACCTGCCATGGAATTGGGGCGACGGTTGGGAAAACGTAATGTTTAACGTCACTTGCGAGAACCAACGCCGCGCCGACGAACGCATCCCGATAATGTTGCAACTGCCGTTTAAACACAAAGGTATCATGTGCGCGCCATACATCGGACCCGTAAGCATACGCAAGTATCTGCCGACGGGACAAATCGAACAAGTACTGTGCGACGGAGAAAACTACGACGGCGCACGCCCCTGCCACTACGACTGGGTGAAAAGCTTGCGTGACGAGTGTGCCGAGTACAATGTGACGTTTACTTTTTGCGGAACGGGGCGCAGGTTTGTAAAAGACGGCAAGACATACCGAATCGAAGGCGGACGAACAAGCGAACAGGCATACAAATCGGGACTAAACTACAAAGGCAAACCGATCGACTTCAAGTTGACCGACGCATGGGGACAGCCGTTGTCACAAGACCAGACGTACCGTCCCTACTTCGGAGAACATTGCAAAACATGCGGCTACAGACAGTCCTGCAACGGTTGCGGAAGATGCGACAAATGCACCAAAATGACACGAAAAAGTTGATACGTATCAAAAAATTTGAAACAATTACGGAAATATAATAATGCCCGACAAAATAATTATACGCGGTGCACGCGTACACAACTTAAAAAATATCGACGTCGAAATACCTCTTGGTAAATTTACCGCCGTGGCAGGCGTTTCAGGCAGCGGCAAATCGTCGCTTGCTCTGGGAGTGCTGTATGCAGAAGGCTCACGCCGCTACCTGGAAGCATTGTCGGCATATACTCGCAGACGACTGACCCAAGCGGAAAACGCCAACGTCGACTCCATCGAAAACGTACCTGCCGCCCTTGCGTTGCACCAACGCCCGACGATACCCAACGTACGTAGCACATTCGGCACTTTGACAGAACTTGCCAACAGTTTACGCCTGATGTTTTCTCGTCTGGGTAGCCACATTTGCCCAAACTGTCACCACGTACCGCCGACGGTAAATATTGCGGCAGGCAAACAACTTGCGTGTCCGATATGCGGCGCAGTGTTCAATCCGCCAAGCGCTGAGGACTTCTCTTTCAATTCCACGGGAGCATGCCCGACATGTTCCGGCACGGGCATTGTGCGCACGGTAAATATCGATTCTTTGGTACCGGACGACAGTCTGACAATCGATCAAGGTGCGGTTGCGCCGTGGAACTCGCTGATGTGGTCACTGATGACCGACGTTTGCCGTGAAATGGGCGTGCGTACTGACGTACCATTCCGCGAGCTTACCGACAGAGAAAAGGAAATAGTCTACCACGGACCCGCAGAGAAAAAACACATTTTTTACCATGCCAAAAACTCCAACCAAGCAGGGGAACTTGACTTTACGTACTTCAACGCCGTCTACACGGTGGAAAACGCCCTTGCCAAGGTAAAAGACGAAACAGGAATGAAGCGTGTAGCAAAATTTTTGACGGAAACAGCCTGCCCCGACTGTGGCGGCACACGTCTCAACAAGGCGGCGCGCTCGTCGCTAATCGACGGCAAAACACTGCCGCAAGCGCTTGCAATGCCTTTAAGCGAACTGGTAGATTGGGTCAGGTCCGTTCCGCAAAAGATGCCACAAGACATGCAAAAAATGGCGGAAAGCATAACAAGCGAATTTTTGACGGTATCCGAACGGCTGATTGACCTTGGTCTGGACTACCTTACTCCCGACCGCGCGGCAAATACCTTGTCTACGGGCGAACTGCAACGCATACAGTTGGCGCGAGCCGTACGCAACAAAACGACAGGCGTACTGTATGTGCTTGACGAACCGTCGATAGGTTTGCATCCGAGCAACGTCGACGGACTGTTGGCTGTCGTGCGCGACCTTGTCAGGCGAGGCAACTCCAGTTCAAGCTCAGCAGCCAGAACAGGAAAATTCAGTTAAAAACGAAGAATCTTCTGAAACACCAGAGA
>CAKQXG010000114.1 GCA_934281515.1 uncultured Clostridia bacterium
TTGTACCACTGTTCGACATCTTTGTCAAAGTCTGTCCTCATTGCCCCGTATCTAAAAAATGCGTAACCGACATTTTGTCGATTACGCAAGTTTGACTAGTTCCGATATGCACTTGCCGGGGTAAAACACCGCCGACATATACTTGTTCAGCAATTGCAACACGTCGCGTTGGCAATCCAGCGACAGGTCAAGCTCGTCGAGTTTGTCGTAGGGCGCGCCTTCGAGCAATCCGCACGTTGTCGCCACAATCGGACTGACGGCAAAACTGTCCACGGTACGACATCCTTCGCACAACGCGCCCCTGTGTGGAGCCAGATACATGCGCTTGCTGACACCGCCGCACGCTGAGCAACGCGTAAAGTTTACACCAAAACCCGACATTTGCAGAAATGCCAACACAAACCGCGCAACCACCGCCATAGGCGGCTTGCCGTTTACAAGACACTCCAACGCACGCAACAATTCTACAAACAGTTGCGGATCGGATTGCCCCTCTTCTGTGCCGACAATCAGACACTCGGCAACGGCGCACGCAGCGTAATACACAACAATATCTTGCCGCAGGTCGTAGAAGGAGTCCAATTGTTCACAATTTTTAAGCGTGTAGCGGTCGCCGCTTACGGCAAGTTCGTACGAGCCGAAGCAAAATTGATCCACGGCATAGCGCAATTTGGCATTGCCCTTGCGCACACCGCGCGCATGCACGGTTATCTTACCGTAATCCGGCGTGTACAGTAGTACCAGCTTATCGTTTTCCTTGTAGTCCGTCGCGCGTATCGCCACGGCTTTTGTCGTCACGTCCATTGTCTTTGGTCAGTTCCCTGTACAAAAGGTAGTAAACGGGGTTGCCCGTTTGTTGAAACAGTTTCCAGGCTTCTTCTTTCATACGCACTCCTTTGCGATGCCGACTCCCTTGCAAACGGCGACATACCCGACATTCGCGTCGAAGTTTTGTAGATTGCCGAAAGACAACGGCATACTCGCATAAATAGTGTGGTGAAAGAAAGCTACAAATATACGTTACTTCTTGGTGGAGTAGCCTAGTTCGTTCAGCACCGACGGGTTGTTGCGCCAATCTTCCTTGACCTTGACCCACAGTGTAAGATAGGCATGCGCCTCCAACAACTTTTCGATACTGTCACGCGCATGCACGCCTATTGACTTGATTTTTGCGCCCTGCTTGCCTAGCACAATGGGCTTGTGAGAAGCCTTCTCCACAAGTACAGTCGCGTCGATGTCCCACGTGCCGTCGTCGAGTTGTTGCATCTTGTTGATGGCAACGCCTACGCCGTGCGGAATCTCGTTGTCGCAACTGAGCAGTACTTTTTCGCGAATGATTTCCGCGACAAGGTAGCGCATGGGTTTGTCGGTGATGTCGTCCTCCTCAAAGTACAACTCCGTACCTTTAAGATACTTGATAAGCACCGCTTTCAGCTCTTCAACGCCCTTATTGCGCTTTGCCGAGATGCAGTACACTTCGGCGACGCCTTCTACGTCGTTAAGCTTGGCCAGTTCCGGCATCAGTTTTTGCGGCTGAGTGATGTCGATTTTGTTGACGGCAACCACAACAGGCACGTTACCCTTTGCGTAACGTTTGACCTGCGACAGCTCTTTATCCGATATACCGTCGTGTCCGTCCACAACAACCACCACGGCGTCGACGTCCTCCGTAGCCGTGTCTATACTGCGCAACATGTAGTCGCCAAGCGCATTTTTACTTTGCAAAAACCCTGGAGTATCAACAAACACCATTTGCACTTCATCATCCGTCCAAATGCCGAGTATGCTGTCACGCGTGGTTTGCGGCTTGGGCGACACAATGGACACCTTCTGTCCGACAAGTTGATTGAGCAGCGTACTTTTGCCTGCGTTTGCCAATCCTACAATTGCAATAAAACCCGATTTCGTCATTTGTTCCTCTTGATGTTAAGTTTGTCAAGTACTTTGTTTTGAATTTCGTTCATTTGCGCCTCGTCCTGCGGTTCCATGTGGTCGTATCCCAACAGATGCAACAGGCTGTGCAATGCCAAAAACGCCACTTCGCGTTTAAGACTGTGCCCGTACTCCTTTGCCTGCTGTTTGGCGCGGGGCAGGCAGATGATGATGTCGCCAAGGTTCAACAGCCAGGTTTCGGGATTAAGGTCGGCACCGTGCTCGGATATGTCAATAATACCTCGCGACGGATTGTCCACGGCAGGAAAGCTCAATACATCGGTCACCTTGTCGGTGTCGCGATACTGCTTGTTTAACTCGCGGATTTCCTCCTCGCCGACGATGCTTACCGACACTTCCATTTGCGCCGACGGCTGACCGAGTTCGACGAGGACGGTTTCAAGCACCTTTTTGATGTAACTGCGCTTAAAAAAGCCTACGTTTGTAAAGTAAATTTTCATTTGTTGTCACCTTCCAGAGTGATTTCGGGGTACTTGACGCGCTTGTGGCGTATGCCCGAGAACGTCGTAATGATAGTACTTTTGATGATGTCGATTTCCTTCATAGTGATGTCGCAATTGCTAAATTGGTCAAACGCCAGGCGTTCGGCGACAATACCGTCGACGATTTTTTCCGCATTGGTGCGATCTCCGTGCGCACGCAAAGCCGCCTCGGACGCGTCGCATATCATAAGAATTGCGGCAATTTTGCTTGTCGGCTTGGGTCCGTCGTAGCAGTAGCCGTCGTACGGAAGGTCGCCGTCGGTGTATTTTTTTGCCTTCAGGTAGAAGTATTTCAGCGGCATTGTGCCGTGGTGTTGCATAATTGCGTCCTGAACTTCCTTGGGCAACCCGTATTCCTTGGCAAGGGCAAGCCCGTTGACGGTGTGTGCCTTGATAATGTTGACGCTTGCTTCGGGGGTCATGTTGTCGTGCGGATTGACGCCGCTGAATTGGTTTTCGGAAAAGTATTGCGGATTGCGCATCTTGCCGATGTCGTGGTAGTATGCACAAGCACGGGCTTCGACGGCACTTTCGCCGATTGCCGTTGCGCATGCCTCGACATAGATCGCAACCGATAAACTGTGGTTGTATGTGCCGGGTGCTTTTTCGTACAGTTTGCGCATAAGCGGCGTGTCACTGCTGGCAATTTCCGAAAAACGGAATACCGATACGACGTTGAAAATCTTTTCAAACAACGGTACGAGAATAAACATAAACATTACGGCGATGATACCGCTTGCCGCGGCGCAACCGAACTTGATGCCGATGTCCTGCCAATTCCATTGTGCGAAACTGTCGATAAAGGTGAGGTAACTGATTGTTTCGCTTGCTGCCGACACAAAACCGAGCAATACGCCGACAGCCAGATATCTGCTGCGGCGATAGTGCTTGCCGAGAATGTAACTTGCAAACACCGCTTCCGTAACTCCGCCAAACAGCAGATAGAATACCGCCTCGCTTGCGATTGTCGCCTTGTCCTGCCAATTGACATACTGCATAAAACACAGCATGATGATGACGAAGTTGGCAAAGAAGCCTGCCTTGACCGACACGATAAGCGACAGCACAAGGGTACACAGCGCAAACGGAACAAGGTACAGTCCGAGGTTCCAATTGCTTGCGACCTGCACGGCAAGGTAGCTGACAACCATTGTCGTAAACATGGCGACGGACTTACTCAATCGCTCCATACAATCTCGGTCGGAAAAGTAGATGTACAGTCCCAGCGAGATCAGCAAAACCGCCGTCGTGGCAAGTTGAGCGATGATACGCACCGTGGTAATCTTGGCAATGTTAGGCAGTATGCCCAATGCAGACAGCACAAGAAAACCAAGTACGTATACGAGGAAAATGCCCCGCCAACTGATATTGTTTATTTTTTTTCGTTTAGCCATGAAATCATGACCCTCCTTGGTACTACCCGATTGCCGGGGCGCTCGGGTAAATGAAGAGCACCTGTGGTGCGTCTCGCCGTCAAGGCGAGTAGGAATCATGTGTAACTTACGACTTATTTGTTGCCGTATTGCACAAAAATTCCGAATACGTATGTGTTTTTTACTGACCGTCGGGTGCGGCAGACTCGTATGCCTTTACTATTTGTTGCACTAGCGGATGACGCACTACGTCCTTTTCGTTTAGTCTGATTATGCCGATATCGTCGATGTCTTTCAGTATACGCACGGCATGTTTAAGTCCCGACATTGTCCCCTTCGGCAGATCAATTTGCGTCAAGTCTCCCGTAACAATCATCTTGCTTCCGTCTCCGAGACGGGTCAAAAACATCTTTATTTGCTCACGCGTGGTGTTTTGCGCCTCGTCCAATATTACATAGGCGTTGTTTAGCGTACGTCCGCGCATGTAGGCAAGAGGCGCGATTTCTATCGTTCCGCGTTCCAACATCTTGGCAAACGCATCCTGACCGAGCATTTCCTGCAAAGCGTCGTACAACGGACGAAGATAGGGGTTGACCTTTTCTTGCAAGTCCCCCGGTAAAAAGCCGAGTTTTTCGCCTGCTTCCACGGCGGGACGAGTAAGAATAATCTTTTCCACCTGTTTTGCCTTGTAAGCGTTGACCGCGACGGCTACGGCGAGATATGTTTTGCCTGTACCTGCAGGACCTATGCCGAAAGTTATCGTTTTCTTTTTAAGCAAGTCCACGTACTTGCGTTGACCGACAGTCTTGCATTTGACGGGTTTGCCACGCGACGTGATAGTGACAACGTCGTTCAGCAGTTTATCTACTTCGTCCAGACAGTCGTTTTTGGCGCAATCACACAGGTAATTGACTCTGCCTATGTCGATTGCCTCGTCGGTGTAGACAAGTTTGCGCAGTTTTTGCACCACGGCAATTGCCTTGTCCACGTCGGCAGGCTCGCCGACAATGTCAGAACTGCCGTTGTCCGGTACCACGCGCACATTGAACGCGTTGCAAATTGCCTTGATATTTTCGTCAAACGGCCCGAAAATTTTTATCAATTCGTCGATACACTCGACTTCGATTTTGCGAGCTATCAAAAATTAGCCTCCATAAGAATTTAGGTTACAACACAAATGTGTTTTTCGATTATCGCCAACGTAAAAACGTTCCGGCATAACAACTCCAAACGCAAAAATACGCATAGGGAAAGATTCCGATTATTCCACCGTTACAAAACCCGTTGCCTCCGCGGTTACGCCGTCGCGACGCAGAGTGTAGGTTATCTCGGATATTTCAAAAGTGCATATCTCGCGCAGACGTTGTTCGGCTTGTCGTTTCAATTGATCTGCAACCTGCTCGACGGGTGCTGTTTCGGTCACCTCGACAGTACGCGTGTATGTGCGACGAACAATCGCAATATGCCAAGGGTACAGATAATCGATTTCGTCCGACTGCATATAGTTGTCAAACGGGCAAGGCTTGCCGTAGTCTCGTCCGAACAATCGCACGTAGGTGGCGGTAAATGTTTCGTCGGTCGGTACAGTGCGAGTGACCGTGCCGCCGTATTCGACATGTACAGTCGCAGTACGCATGACAGTCACCCTGCCCATGGCATAGGCAACTTCCGTATGACCGTCGCCGTAATCGCGCATACCTGCAATCAGCACGTCGCCTGCAACAACCTTATCGCCGACCTTGACGCACGCCGTACCGTTGGTACACACTACGTTTGTCACCACGCCGTCAACGTCGGACACCACGTCGCGCCGCTTGTGCATGTCAATCGGTTCGTCTGCCGTTCGTGTAGCCACCGTAGTGACGTACACAGTAGAACCGCGCTTGTTGACCACGGCATAGGCAACGTCAAGCGCCTTACACAATTCGTTTTCCACCGTATCTACGGCAAAATCCATTCTGCAGCCTTTGTACACGCCAAGTTGCAAAAGAGCATTTTCCACCACATCGGCAGGCACGTCGCCGTCAATATGCACCGCCAAGCAGAAATTACTTGCCAGACAAATACTTACAACAAGCAACAATGCCATTACCACAGCCACAAAACGTCGCTTGCAAAAGCACACCGCTGCACTCGCGCCGACATTGCGTACAGATACATTGTAGCACTTTTCCCGTAAATATGCAACAACCTCGCCCAAGCTTGCCGAAGAAACGGTGATTTGACAGCGTTTTGCCCTACGTTTGACATCATAGAGGACTATTCCTTGCCGCAAAAAATGCGAAAGGACGGAAGCCGTGTTAAGCCCCTCAAAGTAAACTACCGCCCTAGCCATTGTCCACCGCCACATTAACGATGTCGCCGACCACCACGGCAAAGTTCCGTTCGAGACACTTGATTGACAGCCTACCGCCCTTTATCGTCAATTTGTTTTTACGTAAGGCAAAAATGACACTCGTTTCCGTGTAGGAAACTATGCCTTTGTGCCCTTCCACAACCACTGCGCGCCCGTCATATACAGAGTACTTGTAGCCGTGCGCCAAGGTTGCGACTTCCAATCCGCATGTTTCGCAAACTACATCTACAAAAGAATTGCTCATATACGAATATATGCCGCAACAATCATTCCTTTGCACTGCCGACGCAAAATTTTCAGTCGTCCGACGGCAAACAAGCCGCCCGTGTTGTAAAATTTTGCATACGTATCGGAAATATTGTTGTCAAACCGTTGGTTGACCTTACATTATTTTGAAGATACGGTCGATGTATTCGCTAACTTCTTCAAGTTTTTCGGGAAGTTCGGCTTGATCGTTAGCCTCGCCGATCTTCGTTTCCAACAGGTTGTAGACAATCTCTTTGTTGGCGGCTTTGATTATAGCTTGCGATGCCAGCAATTGATTTGAAATGTCCATTTGCACGGCGTCGTCGCTTTCCATCATGCGTGCGATTGCGTCAAGTTGTCCGCGGACTGTACGTACCAATCTCAATGCTTTTCTCTGTCTGTTTGTCATTTTTCTTTTACCTCCGTTACTTTGTATCCTGCTTCTTCAACCGCTTTTGTAAGAGCGGCGGCGGTCAATCCGTTGCCACTGACTTCGGCGGTTTTGGTGCCCAAATCAACCTGCACCTGCGTTGCGCCGTTGACGCCCTGCAGTGCCTTTGTTACGTGCGCGACGCAATGCCCGCACATCATTCCTTCTACCGTAAGTACGAA
>CAKQXG010000115.1 GCA_934281515.1 uncultured Clostridia bacterium
CAAAGCTTGCCGAAGACAGCTTGCACACTCCCGAACTTACCTACAAGGTAAAAGCCGAAGGCTACAAAATCGACAACGACCCCGTAACGGGCAATACCGTAACTAACCGTTTTACCAACTACACCAACACGACAAGCGGTGCAACTTCCACTCGAGAAGAGCCGTCGCTTAACAAGCAACTTAAAGCATACTCTGTGGACGGCAAAGACACGCCGTACGCTTACAAAGAGATGTCACGCGCCGACTTCGTGGGAACCTTCCCTGTGTATGACAGTAGCGTCGGCGCATTAAGTGAAAGTTTCGCCAACGAAACCTACGTGTCTGCAACGCCTCGAATCAACGACGACGACGTTGCCCCTGCCGTAGAAAGCAAATCGACAAATCACAAATTGCTTGACTTCATCTATGTTGTAAAGGACGAACAAGGCAACCCGATACTTGACGAAAACGGCAAAGAACAATACGCGCTTGTCGACTACGACGATCCTCGTTGGGACGAGTTGGTAAGTCAACTTAGCGTATACGCTATGGCTATGCTCACCGCAAAGGGCGGTTTCGGTACCATTGTGCTTGACGAAATCGAGAAACCGCGTGCCGTAGACAAGGACGGTCCTTGCGGATTCAACGATCAGGTTACCATGGGCGGCGACACACGTGCATGCACCAACTTCCCCTGCGAAACGCTTATCGGTTCTACATGGGACTGGAAGATCAGCTACAAGTTCGGTCACGGCGTGGGCGACGAAGCTAACGCCATGGGTATCGACGGCATTTACGGTCCCGGCGCAAACATTCACCGCAACGTACTTAACGGACGTAACTTCGAGTACTACAGCGAAGACCCCGTATTGAGCGGCATCATGACCACATACACGGTGTACGGCTGCAAGGAGAAGGGCGTTTATTGCTGGATAAAACACTTTGTGCTTAACGAAAACGAAGAAGGCCGCACAAGCATGTATCAATTTTGCAGTGAACAGGCTCTGCGTGAAATCTACCTCAAACCCTACGAAATGGCAGTTAAACTTGGCGGTGCAAATGCTATCATGACAAGCTACGGTCGTGTAGGCACGGTTCGTGCGTCGGGAAGTTACGCGCTTAACACTGCCGTGTTGCGTAACGAATGGGGATTTAAGGGCGCAGTCATCACCGACTACTACAACGGCGGTGTGGTGCATGACGCAGACGAATGTATTCGTGCAGGTAATGACCTTATGCTTGACCCCAACGGTAACGAACGATATTACGGAGAGTTGACTAGTGCAACCACAATCAAGGCTTTGCATCAATCAAGCAAAAACATACTGTATTGCTACCTTGACACCAAGTATGTCAGCAAGGTTGCCACGGGGCTGGACCTCAGCACTGTAATCGGAACAAAGGCCGATGTCAATGCGTGGTGGATTCCCGTGCTTATCACGGTTGATGTGGTACTAGTCGGTACAGGCGTTGCGCTCGGTGTGCTGACCTACCTTGACTATCGCAAAAAGAAGAAGGCATTGGCAACTAATGTATCCGCATAACGGACATTTGATACGCAATTATTTTAGTCGTTTGTTTGTTGCAATTTTTTGTACAATGTAGTATAATGTACAAGTAATACGGTCTGCGGTACGCAAATACGTGCCGCAGTCGTTTGAAAAAATTGGGAGGTAACAAAAATGGCTAAGAAAAAGGCTAGTCTTGCAAATGCAATCATGGGTTTGCCTTGGATTGTGCGCGTATTGCTTGCAATCTTCCTCGATGTTGTGTACGGTATCGCTCGCTTTATTGACGGATTGACTCAAAAAAATGTTCTCAAAGCGGTAATCGGTTTCCTGTGGATCTTCTACGGATTGGGTATCGGTTGGATACTGGACATCATCTGCACGTTGTTTGGCATACGTCCTATTTTGTTCTAACAACAAACCTTTGGCGGCTTTCTTTCGGGAAAGCCGCCTTTTTTTGTTTGTTTTTTGTGCTTTTTTTTGTGGGGAAGGGAAACTTTTTGAAAAAAGTTTCCCTTCCCCACGCCCTATCCTTTCAAAAACTTTTGAGTATCGTTATGCTACGCAGCGGCTTGTTTATTGTTGTGTTGCGCATCGGGCATTTTTACAAATTTTCGTCCAATGCTTCCTTCAACTTCTCCAATGCGCGTGTTTCTATGCGGCTGACGTAACTGCGACTTATTTTGAGTGTGCGAGCCACTTGCAACTGCGTCATAGGTACGCTGTCGGGCTGTATGCCGTATCGCATCAAAACCACCTTTTGTTCGCGGTCGCTCAGGCGCGTGTTTATCAGTTGCAACAGACTTTCTCGCAGAATAGCAATCTCCGTCTGCTTGAATACGCTGTCCTCTTTTACCGCCAGTATATCCATCAGCGTGTACTCGTTGCCGTCGTTGTCCACGCCTAGCGGACTGTCAAGGTAAACTGTGTTTTGGTAACGTTTGTTGGCGCGGATGTTCATCAGTATTTCGTTTTCTATGCAGCGTGCAAGATAGGTCGCAAGGTTTGCCCCCTTTTGCGGCGAAAAAGTTTCCACGCCCTTTATGAGACCTATCGAACCGATACTTATCATGTCCTCCAAGTCGCCGTTTTTGCCGTATTTTTTTGCAATGTGCGCAACGAGTCGCATGTTGTGGCAAATCAGTTTTTCACGCGCTTTGCGACTACCCTGCGCCATAGCTTCGAGACAACGCTTTTCTTCTTCGGCAGACAGCGGTTGCGGATAACTGCCGTTGGCAAAGTACCCCATAGGGAAAAACAACTTTTGTAGCAATTGAATCAACGCGGCAAACATTTGCGCTCCTTACCGCTAGTATTATACGGCGGTTTTGTCGAATTATGTCGATTGAACATTCGCACGATTATGCGCAGTATATTGCTTGCCAAAAAGCTTGGTTTGGTCTATACTGTATGCGTTATGAAATGCAACCTTTGCCCAAGACAATGCAATATCGACCGAACGGTATCACACGGCTTTTGCGGCGTGGGCAATGTAACGGTGTCACGCGTTGCGCCGCACATGTGGGAAGAGCCGCCGATATCGGGCACAAAGGGCAGCGGCACGGTGTTTTTTGCAGGGTGCAACCTTCGGTGCAGGTTTTGTCAGAACTACGACATCACAGTCACGCCGCATGGCACGGAACTCTCCGTCGAACGTCTTGCCGACCTGTTTGTATACTTGTGCGACAGCGGCATTGCCAACATCAATCTGGTCACTGCGGCGCAGTTTTCCGACAAGGTTGCGGCGGCGCTTACATTGTGCAAACACAAGTTGACATTGCCGGTGGTGTACAACACAAGCTCCTACGAGACTGTAAATGCACTTCAACGGCTTGACGGCTTGGTGGACGTGTATTTGCCCGACGTGAAGTTTTGTGACAGTGCGCTGTCCGCAGCGTTTGCCAGTGCACCCGACTACTTCACTGTTGCTACAGCGGCAATTGCCGAAATGAAACGCCAGCAACCTGTCAACACCTACGACAGCGACGGTTACATAACGTCGGGATTGATATTGCGCCACCTTGTACTGCCGGGGCATGTCGAGGACACCAAGCGTGTGCTCGATTGGATTGCTGCCTTCGACAGGTCTACCCAAGTGTCGTTGATGAGTCAATACTTTGTTGCTCGTCACGACCCTGTCTATCCCGAGCTTAACCGCAAGTTGTACAAAAGGGAGTACGACGCCGTAACGGAGTACTTCTATAATGTAGGTTTGACAAACGGATTCTGTCAAGACATCTCTTCCGCCACGCGCGACTACTTGCCGACATTCGATGACATCGCCGTTGATGAGTTGTTGCAAAACGTACCGAAAATTTTTTGAAAAAGTTTCTATAAATGCGATAAAAAGGAAGTTAAAACGATTGTATATGTGTAAGAAACAAAACAAATGCGCAAAAGTATCTCTTTGGGATATATTTATAACATTTTTCAAGATCGGCGCGTTTACTTTCGGCGGCGGTTATGCCATGGTATCTATCATGGAAGAAGAACTTGCCGACAAAAAGAAGTGGATCACAAGTCAGGACATGCTCGACATGCTTGTCGTTGCCGAGTCCACTCCCGGTGCGATTGCCGTAAACACGGCTACGTCGGTGGGGTACAAACTACATGGCGTTATCGGCGGCATCGTGGCAACGCTAGGCGTGGTGTTGCCGTCGTTTATCATCATTTCCGCGCTGTATTTCGCCATAGACGCCGTAGCCGACAACTATTGGTACAAGGCGGCGTTTGCCGGCGTAAATGCCTGTGTGACCGTGCTTGTGATAAATGCATTTGTCAAGATGGGCAAACAATTGCCTCACGACGTGTACAGTTATGTAACCGCGGCAGTGGCATTTGTTGCGGCAACGGTGTTGCCCGATTGGCTGCCATGGTTTGACGTTGTGTATCTGATTATTCTCGGCGGCGTAGTCGGCATTGTAATATTTGCCGTGTTGCGCAAACAAGGCAACCCCTTGCCGCTCGAATCTTTTGCTCAGGACGAACTGTCCGATTGCGACAACGGTGCGACCACATTGCCTGCCGACATCCTTGTGGAAGAGGGAACTGTCGACGTCGGTGTGAACGACGTTGATGGCAACTATGCCGAAATCAACGACAACTCCGACCAAAAGGAGGACAAGTAGTATGGTTTATTTGTCGCTCTTTTGGGAATACTTCAAGATAGGTTTGTTTACTATCGGCGGCGGCTATGCCATGTTGCCTATGGTACAACAAGTTGTGTTGCGCAACGGTTGGCTTACGGAAAAGGCTCTTGTCGACTTTATCGGCGTTGCAGAGTCCACTCCGGGACCGTTTGCCATCAATCTGGCAACGTTTGTAGGCATGCACGTCGGTATGGACATGACGTCATTGGGCGTGTTTGGCGGTTTTCTCGGCGCGATTGTCGCAACTGTTGCAGTTGTTTTGCCGAGTATAGTCATCATTATCATTGTCACCAACCTGCTTACCAGGTTTAAACGTAGTTGGGCAGTGCAAGGCGCACTGTACGGTGTAAAACCCGTTGTAGTAGGCTTGATACTGTCTGCGGCTGTAGGCTTGATTGTGGGCGTAATTTTCCCCAAACTGACATTGTCGGCTCCTTCTGCGGAAGGGTTCTCGCAATTCAACTGGGTTTCACTGTTGTTTGTGGTGGGTTTCTACGCACTGTCCAAAGTAAAAATCCGCGGCAAAAAAATGCACCCGATACTGATGATATTGCTGTCTGCAGTGTTGGGCATAGTGGTGTTTGGCATATTTAAAGTAGCGCAATAAATGTTATCCGAGCAAAAATTATCGGGTCGGAATTACGATTTTTGCGCGGACGGAATGTTGAACGTCAAGTAACGACTGACGGCTGTGAGCAGCTTTAATAATCGCCGATTTTACCACATTGCAATTTTTATGCAAACTTGCAAAAAAAATTATTAAGCATAATAAACGAGTTTGAAGTGTCATAAGAGAATTTTAGCGAAAACTTGTTCATTATTGGCAAATATCAAACAAAAGTGAACTGTACACAATGCTTAATAATTGCATAATTTGTCAAGACGTAACGGCAAAAACATGCGGTCAAACGCATATCAAAGTTGTAACCAACACTAATATATTGACATATTTCGACTAAATGTAAAAATTGTTCTAAAATATGCTTGCAATTTTACTTAAAGCGTGTTAAAATGTCAACGTGAGGATGTTGGGATTTAATTACCACATTTTTATAGGAGAACTAAAAATGGAATTCAAAGACAAAGTTAAGTACGTAAGAAAAAAGTTCTATCTCAGTCAAGAAATGATGGCTAAAGAGCTTGGTGTTGCATTTGCAACCGTCAATCGTTGGGAAAGCGGCAGATGCCATCCTAACTATCGCGCTCAAAAGGCTTTCTCCGACTTCTGCAAAAAGAACGGACTCGATCTCGAGACTCTCGAAGAAAAATAATACGTACATTTTGGCAACATACATCGATTATGTTGCTTGCGTAGCGGCGTAATTTTGTAATGCCGCACATGGAGGGGGCTTTTGCGCCCGTAACTTTTAGGCCGACACGGATGTGTCGACCTTTTTGTTATTTATACAAGGTTTTCTTGCAATTCGACAATCCGACGTGGTGGCGAGACGGCGTTAAGACAAATATTTTTGTTTAACATACTCAAATCATTTTGCATTTTGCAAAAAGTTTGGTATAATACTTGCTGTGAGGTACCTATGAAACTGTGGGCAACAACCGTCAGCGGGGAAAAAATCACTCGTAGCCTTGTGTACGAGTACGACAGCATCAGTAACGAGGACGAGTTTGTCTCGGTGTTGCAACAAGTTTGCGAACAGATGGATGTTCCTACTCCCGTTGTGACATACATCAATTTCAATCACTATGTCATGTTCAACAATACGCGTTTCAAACCGCGCGACTTTGTGGAATATGTCGACTTCGACCATATGACGATTGAAAACGTTGTCGAGCGCAAAAAGAAGTAGTGTACCGAACGATCAATGTGCGAATGTAGTTTAGCGGCAAAACAGTAGCTTCCCAAGCTACGGTTGTGGGTTCGACTCCCATCATTCGCTCCATTTCGCCCGTCGGCTTTTTGCCGAAACAGACAAGAGTGCAAAAACGGCACTCTTTTCTTTTTCGTCTATGGCTCGACGGGCTTCATTCCGCTCATGCCGGGACGGTTCGAAATAACGTAGCGCTCCGTTTCACTACGCTTACTGCCACTTTGGTGGCAGACGACTCCCATCATTCGCTCCGTTTGGCGAGTTTAAAGTCTTTTTTGAAAGATTTGCTTGACGTAGCGTTAGGGCGACAAAGAAACAGGAATGAAAAAACCTCATTCCTGTTTTCTTTGCCTTCTTAAACGCATTACATTTTGTTTTTCATTACATTTTGTTTTTTTTGCCGTGAGTGTTAGCGTTTAATCTGCGTAGCATGGTAAAAAAAGCTTTGGGAAAAGGGGTGTGGGGAGAAACCTTTTCGGCGAAAAGTGTTTCTCCCCATATCACGCCTTTTTGCCGAAATAGGCAAGAGTACAAAC
>CAKQXG010000116.1 GCA_934281515.1 uncultured Clostridia bacterium
CGTCGATAGGTTTGCATCCGAGCAACGTCGACGGACTGTTGGCTGTCGTGCGCGACCTTGTCAGGCGAGGCAACTCGGTTGTGGTTGTAGACCACGATACACGGGTGATAAACGCCGCCGACTACATCGTCGAAATGGGCGTGGGCGCAGGTAAAACAGGCGGCAACGTGATTGCATGCGGAAGTACGGAACAAGTCGAATGCGACCCGAACTCGGTCATCGGCGGCTACTTGTCGGGCGAAAAGGATGTCAATATACGCGTTCGAACCCTTAAGAACCACCTGTTTGACTACGGCATGATAGAAATGACTACCCTACCGCTACACACCGTACACGCATTGGACGTAAAAATACCCAAAGGACGACTGACCGTTGTTACGGGCGTGTCGGGCAGTGGCAAAACCACCACCGTATTGGAGAGTCTCGTACCTGCATTACAGGCGAAGGCAAACGGAGACAAACTGCCGCCACATGTGACGTCGATTGTAGCCGACGGCATCAACCGCGTAAACCTGATTGACGCTACGCCCATAGGCGTCAACGTGCGCTCTACCGTGGCGACATACTCCGGCATACTCGACGATCTACGCAAACTGTTTGCGGCAACGTCCGAAGCGAAGCGACTTGGACTGAAAGTAAACGATTTTTCCTACAACACAGGCAGTTTGCGCTGTCCAACATGCGACGGTACGGGGCAAATATCCATGGACATACAGTTTTTGCCCGATGTGGAAATCGTTTGTCCCGACTGCATGGGCAAAAGATACGGTGACAAGGCAAACGACATAACAATAGAACTATGTGGCAACTCCTACACGATTGCCGAATTGATGAACATTACCGTAGGCGAAGCCGTCGAACTGTTTGCCAAGCACAAAAGAATACAGAAAAAACTTTCAACGCTTGTAAACCTGGGACTGGGATACCTGACAATAGGCGAAAGCACACCGTCTCTTTCTGGCGGCGAGGCACAACGATTGAAACTTGCAACGGAATTGGGACGTACGCAGGACGACTCGGTGTTTGTATTTGACGAGCCGACAATAGGTTTGCACCCGAAGGATGTCGGCGTGTTGCTGACAGTGTTCGACCGTCTGATAAAGGACGGCGCAACCGTTGTGGTAATCGAACACGACCTTGACATGATCAAAAACGCCGACTACATCATCGACATGGGACCGCGCGGTGGCAATGAAGGCGGACAAATCGTTGCGGAAGGCACGCCCGACGACATAGCGGCAAACCCTGCAAGCATTACGGGCAGATACCTGTAAAAGGATAGAATTATGCATTATACCACTACTTACAACTCGCCGATCGGCGAAATAACATTGGCAAGCAACGGACAGAAATTGACGGGAGTGTGGTTTGGCGGACAGAGATTTTTTGCCGACAACCTGCCCGAACGACACGAAGAAAAGGAATTGCCTGTACTTACTCAAACCAAGCAATGGCTCGACATCTACTTTACGGGTAAGGAACCCGACTTTACACCGCCTGTCGCAATGGAAGGCATATCGCCGTTTCGCAAACGCGTGTGGGAGATTATGCAAACAATACCCTACGGCAAAACAATGACCTACGGACAGATTGCACGGCAGATCGAGCAAGAAACAGGTAAACGCGTTTCGGCACAAGCCGTCGGCGGAGCAGTCGGACACAATTCGATAGGCATTGTGATACCTTGCCATCGCGTTGTGGGCACAAACGGCAGTCTGACGGGTTACGCAGGCGGACTTGACAAGAAAATCGCACTGTTGCAACTGGAAGGTGTGGACATGACAAAACTTACACGCCCGACCAAAGGTACCGCACTGTAACGTGTTGCACCGCAACTTAATTCTGCCGCCATACGATACGGACAAAACGGCAAATGCCACAATGCCCGACGCAAAAAAAAATATACGTTACGATTTTTTCGTTACCGAACGACAAACAAAACTAATCAAGAATTATTTTACAACGTTATTTTGTTGTCAAAAGGCAAATAACGTGTTACAATTGTTGCAACAAAAAAGTTTACGGCACACTACGTACGAAACACGTCGCTGCCGCATTGATTAACCTAGACAAGGGGACAGAAATGAAAAACATAATTCTTACAGGCGATCGCCCGACAGGGCGGTTGCACCTCGGGCACTACGTAGGCTCGCTTAAACGCAGAGTGGAGTTGCAGAACTCGGGCAAATTTGACGAAATAAACATACTGATTGCCGACGATCAGGCATTGACCGACAATGCCGACAACCCCGGCAAAATCCGCGAAAACATAATAAACGTCGTATTGGACTACTTGTCGGTGGGCATCGACCCGACCAAATCCACCATTTGCGTACAGTCTGCATTACCTGCATTGCATGCATTGACCTTTTACTACCTCAACCTGGTTTCAACGGCGCGGCTGTCGCGCAATCCGACCGTCAAGGCAGAGATTGCCATGCGCGGTTTTGCCGACGAGGGTTTGCCGACGGGTTTCTTTACCTACCCCGTGTCACAAGCGGCGGATATCACTGCTTTCAACGCCAATGTCGTTCCCGTGGGCGAGGACCAACTGCCAATGATAGAGCAAACGCGCGAAATCGTAGACAAGTTTAACCGAATATACGGCGAGACGCTTGTCTCCCCCACGGCGATGATACCCGACAACGCCACGCAACGTCGCCTGCCGGGTGTGGACGGCAAAGCAAAGATGAGCAAATCGCTCGGCAACTGCATATACCTATCCGATCCTGCCTCGGTTGTAAAAAAGCAGATAAACGGCAAGATGTTTACCGACCCGACCCACCTGCAAATCAGCGACCCGGGACACACCGAAGGCAATGTCGTATTTACCTACCTTGACGCATTTTGCACCGACGACAACTACTTTGCCGAGTTTTTGCCCGACTACGCCAACCTTGACGAAATGAAGGCACACTACCGTCGCGGCGGTTTGGGCGACGGCACCTGTAAGAAGTTTTTGATTAACGTACTTGAAGAGATTCTTGTACCTATCCGTGCGGAACGCGCCAAATGGGCAAGCGACATCGACGCCGTGTACGACATCATTGCCGAAGGCACTGCAAAAGCCGTCGAAAAGACCAACGAAACGTTGGCGCGCGTACGCAAAGCAATGCGCATAGACTACTTTGCCGATCGCTCTATTGTCAAGGAATGGGAAGCACTGCTTAAAAAAGCGCAACAATAACAACAGACTGCCAACAGACAAACTAAATACAAAACAACGACAAAAACTGTCCGAATACGGGCAGTTTTTACTTTAATCTCTACGCACACCGATTTGCTCTTGTGTTTTTGCTCGATTTATGTTATCATATCGGTACCACGATAAAGGAGACGATTTACAATGCAAGTACGTTACAACACCGCAAAACCGTTCCCCAAAATTGCAATCACATTGTTGCTTACGGCAATTGTTGCTGTCGGACTATATTTTGCAGCGCAAATACCTGCCGAACAATCGGGCAAGCTGTTTGTATCCCTAGGCGAATTTGTCTGCAAATATGACGTTGCACTGATAACCGCCATTGTGGCAATAAACATAATCGAACTTGTCGACTACTTCGTGTTTGCCAAACGCGACGAGGTAATAAACGCCAACCTCGAGCTTATGCAAAACCACATAGGCATGTTGTCATTCTTCAAGCAGTACTTTGCGCCGCTGTTTACGCACGGCCCGTACATTTTTGCCACGGAAGAACGCAAGTCGGCTCTTTTACGCAAAGCCGTAAACTTGATTGTCGGGCTGTTGAAGTTCGCAATATGGCTTGTAGTTGCCGCAGTCATTGTCGTACGTGCGCTCAATCCGCAATTTGCCGACATAGTCGCCAAAGCCAACGCAGACTACATGTACACCATACTTGTACTGTCGGCATTGATAAACTGCAATGTATTTGTGTATGCATTGTACCGCGTGTTGCCATTTTACGATGTCACAACATATGAGATAGTCAGTCACTACACCGACGGTTCGACAAAAACAACGAAAGAACACCAAAGTAATATTGTTGCGCTTATACTGATTTCCGCAGTTGTTTACTTGATTTCGACGGTTTTTTACCCGTCGGTGTTGGCAAACAAAATAGTACGCAATATCGAAACAAACAAGTTTTGCAGGTTTGTCGACAACAGCGACTACAACGAAAGCATACTTAGCTTCTACCAAGAAAAATAACTCAAGGAGGATATACAATGAGAACAATTACAGTAAAAGGAATAGGAAACGCATCGGCAAAACCCGATTTGGTAGTACTGTCCATGGATATGGAAACCGTCGCCAAGGAATACGACAAAGCAATGGAATACGCCGTTGCACGCATCGAATTGCTGTCAAGCACACTGTGCGAGATAGGTTTTGCCAAGGACGCGCTGAAAACGACCGACTTCGACGTGGACGTCAAGCGCGAAAGCGTAAAGGACAAGGACGGCAACTACAAAAGCGTGTTTTTGGGCTACGCCTGCCGCCACGGGCTGAAGTTGGAATTTGACATGGATTCCAAACGCCTGGGCGAGGTGTTGAATACGATTTCCGAAAGTCTTGCCGACCCGTCACTGTCGGTGGAATTTACCGTAAAAAATCCTTCTGCCGTCAGCGCGGAGTTGCTTCGTTCCGCAACGCAAAACGCGCGAGAAAAAGCCGAGATTTTGTGCAGTGCGGCAGGGGTAAAACTAGGTGCGCTTGTAGCCATCGACTACAATTGGACCGACATCAACTTCCGCTCGTCAACGTCGTACAACTGTATGCCTAGGCTTGTCGCATGCAAAACCGCCATGGACATCACTCCCGACGACATAGACGTAAGCGACAACGCCACATTTGTGTGGGAAATCGAGTAATCGACAAAAAATCGTCTTACGTATCGAAAAAATCGATACAAACCACAACAAAATCTCTTTCAAAACAAACAAGACTTCAATCGAAAAGTCAGCATTGTCGTCCAAAGACAATTAAGGATAAACAAAATGTACGAACTGATTTACAAAGTAAACGGGCCGGCCGACGTAAAAAAAATGACCCTACCCGAACTGACGCAACTTGCAGCCGAAATACGCGAGGCATTGTTTAACAGACTGACGCATGTAGGCGGACACTTCGGTCCCAACTTCGGCATTGTCGAAGCGGAAATTGCCATGCACTACGTATTTGACAGTCCGCGCGACAAGTTTGTGTTTGACGTGTCTCACCAAAGCTATCCGCACAAAATACTGACAGGACGGCGCAACGGTTACATCGACAACAACCGATTTGCCGAGGACAGCGGCTACACCAACCCCAACGAAAGCGAACACGACTTGTTTAACGTAGGGCACACAAGCACGTCTGTTTCGCTCGCAATAGGCTTGGCAAAGGCACGCGATCTGCTTGGCACCAAGGAAAACATCGTCGCATTGATTGGCGATGGTTCTCTGTCGGGCGGCGAGGCGCTGGAAGGCCTGAACGTTGCCGGCTCGGAGCTTGGCACCAACCTTATAATCATAGTCAACGACAATCAACAGTCTATTTCCGAAACGCACGGAGGCTTGTACAAAAGTCTTGCCGACCTGCGAGCAACTGACGGCGCAAGCTCAAACAACATATTTAAGGCTTTCGGATTGGACTACATCTACCTTGCCGAAGGCAACGACATAGGCAAACTTATTGAAACCTTTACAAAAGTGAAAGACATCGATCACCCGATTGTCGTGCACATCAACACCGTCAAGGGAAAAGGATACCCTCTTGCCGAAACCAACAAAGAAGCGTGGCACTGGACATTGCCCTTCGACAGGCAAACAGGCAAGCCACTTGCGGACTTGAGCAAGGTACCTACCTACACCGCCGTTGCAAGAGACTTTATCGTGCAAAAAGCCGCACAAGACGACAAGTTTGTCGTAGTCACACCCAATATGCCCGGCAGCTTCGGCTTGACGCCCGACATCCGCGCAAAGTTGGGCAAACAATTTGTCGACGTTGGCATTGCCGAAGAACAATCTGTCGCCATGGCAAGCGGATTGGCAAAGGGCGGCGTAAAGCCGTTGATTATTACAAACACCACTTTTATGCAACGCGCCTACGACCAGATTTCGCAAGACGTGTGCATCAACAACAACGCCGTAACGATTGTGCTTAACTACGCCAACTTCGACGGGCTGACCGACGTAACCCACCTTGGAATATTCGGCATATCGGCGTTTTCCAACATACCCAACCTTGTAGTTGCCGCGCCGACGTCGGCAAGCGAGCTACGCAACATGCTCAATTGGGCAGTCGACCAAACCGACCACCCTGTGTTGATACTTATGCCTGCAGGCGCAGTGACGGAAGGCACCGCTCCCGAAACATTTGACCCGACAAAATACTGCGTGGCGCAGCGCGGACATAAAGTCGCGATACTTGCCGCAGGAGATTTCTTCGAGCGCGGCAAGCAACTTGCCGAGTACGTGCAAGATCATTTCGGATTTGTGCCAACGCTTGTCAATCCACGCTTTTTGTCGATGGTCGACAACGAATTGCTTGACGAATTGACCGCAGATCACGACGTATTTGTAACGCTGGAGGACGGCATACTTGACGGCGGATTCGGACAGAAAATTGCTTCCTACTGTGCGAAAAACGGTGTTAAAGTGTATAATTACGGACTTTCAAAACAGTTTTATGACCGCTACAATCCGCAGGAGTTGTTACAAAGTCTCGGCATGACAACGGAACAAATCGCCGAGGACATTGCCAAAGCGTTGAGAATTGCAGAGTAGTCAATTGCTTTTTAAGATGTGACAACTTGTATTTATTATGCTTGCATCTTAAAAAATACTATTCACCACCTTTGCTTACACACTTAAATAAAATACAAAAGGGAAGAAGCGGTAAAATGCTTCTTCCCTTTTTTTGCCGAACCGGACAGGTGTTTACTGTTGTTTTTCTTCAACTTCGCGGAAAACTTCGCCTTTGACGTAGGGCATGGGGTCTACTTGCTCACCCTTGACTGCAACTTCCAAGTGCAGGT